>JAISHL010000037.1 GCA_031262565.1 Candidatus Nomurabacteria bacterium
CATCGTAATACCACCAGCGCCAAATCCCGTCGAAAATTATATATTGCCAATCGATTTTTTGAGCAACTTGCATAATCTCGCTGATAATATTTCTGACGTGCGGAGCGTTTATTTCATGATCAAAATATGGCAAAACTTTTCGATTCAAATCGTCGTGTGACACGATCAACACTTTTTTTTCGCCGCCCAATTTTTCAAATAAATCTTTGGCTATGGTGCTTTTTCCCGAACCAACATTTCCTCTTAATACAATGATTTTTGTCATACATTACTCCTAAATTTCATCTGTTCACTCAAAACTTCCGCCAAAATTGGTTTTGCTCGGTCGATTTCTTCTTGGGTGGTTGGTCGTCCGAGTGAAATTCTGATTGAGCCGTCGGCAATTTCTGGCGCTAACCCGATCGCCGTTAAAACGTGACTGCGCGTGCCTTTATTCGCCGCGCACGCTGCGCCAGTTGCCACGTAAACTCCGCGCTCATCCAGTGCGAAGACCACTCGCTCCGCGTCTAATCCCGAGATTGAAAAATTCAAAATATTTGGCAGACGATGTTTTTGTGCGCCATTGATAGTAACGCCTACGCCATTATCGTCATTACCCGACTTGTTCGGGTAATCTAGTTTATCACTGGATTGTCGGAACGAGTCCGACAATGACGGAGTTATGCTAGACCCTGAAACGAGTTTAGGATGACAACTTATCAAAAACTTTTGCAAATCGTCGCGCATTTTTGCGAGTCGCACAGTTTCGGTTTTTCGGTGTTTTTCGGCGAGCTCCAACGCGCGCACAAAGCCAATCACGCCAGCCACGTTTTCCGTGCCAGATCGCAAGCCCATTTCTTGTCCGCCGCCGTAAATTACAGGCTGAAGTTCAACGCCCGCGCGGACATATAATAATCCAGTCGCTTTCGGTCCATAACATTTACCTGCATTCAAAGTCATTAAATCTACGCCGAGTCGCGCTACATTCAAGTCCAATAGTCCCGCCACGGCTGACGCGTCGGTGTGAAATAGCAGCGGAAGTTTTATTCCGCGCTCGCGTCGATCCGCTCGTATTTTTGTTACAATTTCGGCAATTTCTTTGATCGGTTGAATTGTGCCGATTTCACTGTTGGCATAGCTGATGGAAATCAGTTCAACGTCGTCGGTGATAGTAGATTTTAGCTGGTCTAAATTTATGCGACCTTTGTCGTCGACGGGAAGAATGATATTTTCGTCTTGAACCAAGGTTTTGTCATTACCCGACTTGTTCGGGTAATCTAGTTTATCGCTGGATTGTCGGAACGAGTCCGACAATGACGAAGTTGTATTGGATTCTGACTTAATCTCGGAATAACGAACGGTATTTAACACCGCCGCATGCTCAATCGCCGTCGTTATAATTCGACCGCGAACACCACGCAAAGCCAGATTGATTGATTCGGTCGCACCCGCTGTAAAAATAATTTCGGCTGGCCGCGCACCAATTAGCGACGCGATTTTGTGGCGAGCGTCCTCCATGTCGGCACGCACATTTCGCGCGGGCAGATAACTTGCCGACGGATTATAAAAATCGTCAGTCAGATACGGCATCATAACAGCCAAAACTTTTTTATCGAGCGGAGTCGCCGCCGCGTAATCCAGATAAATCATAAATATATTTTAACAGATTTTCACAAAAATGTTAAGCACTATAAAATCTCGGAATAAAACGCTTGCAATAAATCAAAATCCGCCAAAAACCTCACGAACTTTTACAAATCCGCCCAGCTCTGCCCAGTTTTAACATCAACGCGCAATTTCACGCCCAAATCTGGATAAATATTCTCCATAATATCTTTCAACTTCACACCGATCTCGCTGGCTTTTTCGGGTGCGCATTCCATCATAATCGAGTCATGAATTTGCAGAATTTGTCGTGCGTCCGACTCTGGAATTTCTTTCTCAACGCGCAACATTGCCATTTTCATTAAATCAGCCTCCGTGCCTTGAATCGGCATATTCGCGGCGGCGCGTTTGGCGGATTCGCGCACCATAAAATTCCGCGATTTCACATCTGGCGTGGCGCGACGACGACCAAATAAAGTTTCCACATAACCTTCGTCATTCGCCTGTTTCATGGTTTTATCCAAAAAATCACGGATCGGTTTGCGAATCTCAAAATACTGCTCAATAAATTTCTTCGCATCAGTCAAACTCATATCGGTCGCCGCCGCCAGTCCGTGTGGCGACATTCCGTAAAGCACGCCAAAATTTATCACTTTCGCAAAACGACGTTGAGTCGGCGTAACGTCTTTTGGCTCAACATTAAAAGCTTCCGCTGCGGTCAATGTGTGAATATCTGCGTCGTCATTATTGAAAATCTCAATCATTTTTTCATCATGCGCCATCGCCGCCGCCAAGCGCAACTCGAACTGCGAATAATCCGCGCTAATTAAAACCTTGCCACTTGAAGCTACAAACGCGCGCCGAATCGACTGTCCAAGTTCGGTGCGAATCGGAATATTTTGCAAATTTGGCGCGGAAGATGACAATCGTCCCGTCGCCGTTACATCCTGTCGAAAATCTGTGTGAAGATAACCGTTTTTGTCGACTAGTTCGGGTAGTGAATCCGTATAAGTATTTTTCAATTTTGATACTTCGCGAAACTCGGAAATCAGCTCGATAATCGGATGCTGACCGTGAAGTTTATGAAGTTCCGCCTTGCCTGTTGAAAAATAACCACGCAACGATTTTTTAATCCCAGTCGTCGGCAATTTCAGTTTTTCAAAAAGCGCATCCGAAAGTTGTGGTGATGACGAAATGTTAAAATTATAGCCTGCCAAATCCCAGATTTTCTGTTGCAAAACTTCAATTTTCTGTTGCAATTCGTTGCTGATTTTTGCCAGCTCTTGTGTGTCAATTTTTACGCCACGAGCCTCAATTTTTGCCAGCAGATTTTGCATTGGAAAGTCCAATTGCTTCGCCAAACGATTCAATTTTGGCATAGTTTCAAGCTCGGCGCGCTGCTCTTCGTAAAGTTTTTTCAAATTCTCGACCGTGTCGGCAGGCTGAATTTTTCCGAGCAAAAATCCCGCGATTCGCGTGTCGAAGGCGATTTCAGGAAGAGCTGTATTTTTGTTATTCCAAGTCTTATTATTGTCATTCTGGCGGAGGCGAATTGATTCATGAGAATTTATTCTTAATGAATCAAGAGCCGAAGGAGGCGAAGCCGATACTTGTTTCAGAATCTCCAAATTATTTTCTTGAGATCCTGAAATAAATTCAGGATGACAAGTATTGTTGTCGCGAACTTCATTAGTTTCGTCATTACCCGACTTGTTCGGGTAATCCAGCGCTTTCTCCGCCAGTATTTTCTCCGCCAAAACTTTCCCGTCATTAACCACAATTTTGCCATCATCAAGCGTAAAATAAACGCTCGGATTATCTATAATTTCTGATTCAACCTCCACGGAGTCATCGGTTTTCATAAAGTCTGGCAACCGTTTCAAAAGCGAAGTAAATTCCAGTTTTATCAACTCGGCGCGCAATTTTTCGGGGTTCAAATTTTTTATATCCATCGCCGCCAAATCCAAATCCACAGGCGCATTACACCAAATCTCCGCCAATTGTTTTGACTGATACGCCGACTCGCGCCCCGCCTCCAGCTTCGTTCGCCATGCTGGTTTAATTTTGTCGAGATTTTCATAAGCGCCGTCCAAAGTGTTAAATTCTTGCAACAGCGACACGGCGGTTTTTTCGCCAATTCCCGCCACGCCCGCGATATTGTCGGAGTTGTCGCCTTTGAGTGCCTTCAAATCCAAAAACTGATCCACGCGCAACCCATATTTTTCTTCAAACGCACCAACGTCAAATTTTTCCAAATTCGTCAAACCTTTTTTGAGCGCATAAAGTTCGGTATTATCGTCAATGACTTGCAGTAAATCCAAATCCGACGAGATCATAATCGTGTGTAATCCGTCCTGCGAAGCTAATTTATCGAGCGTGCCAATAATATCGTCCGCCTCATAATCGTCAAATTCATACAACGGCCAGCCGAAAGCATCCAACAGCTCGTGCAAAATCGGAATTTGAGCGTAAAAATCAGGTGGCGCAGGCTTGCGATTTGCCTTGTAATCTGGATTGATCGACAAGCGTCTGCGAATATTGGTTTTTGCCTTGTCCCATGCCACCGCCACATAATCGGGCTTGATTTGATTCAATAGCTCCAACGCCATCGCCGCAAACCCGTAAACTCCCCCCGTTGGTGTGCCGTCGCGCATCGACAAATTCGGCATGGCGTAATACCCGCGATAAAAAACTGACTTGCCGTCAATCAAGACCAAAGTTTTTGCTGCCTCCCCACTTTTGTTCATGTAAATATTATAGCACAATAAAACGCTGTCATTGTGAGGCGATTTGTGGTTGCAGTTTTTGTCATTGCGAACAAAGTAGTTGAATGGTGCTAAAATAGTTTTTATGAACTTGGCGATGAAATTATCTGAGGTTAAAGGCGTCGGTCCGAAAACGGCGGCGGATTTGGAGGCGGCTGGGCTTTTAACAGCGGGCGATCTGATAAATTTTCTACCACGCAAGTTTGAAGACTTCTCTACCGTGTCAAAAATCGCCGATTTAATCCCCGGGAAAGTTACAATAAAAGCCCGCGCGGAATCTGTTACGACGCGTTTTGTGCGACGTGGTATGCGCGTAACGACCGCTGTTTTTGCCGACGATTCCGGCAAAGTTCGCGCGACATGGTTTAATCAAGCTTACCGCGAAAAACAATTGTCAGGTGGTGGCGTATTTTTTATCAGTGGCGAATTCGGTTTCAGTGGTCGACAATATCAAATAACTTCGCCGTCGGTTGAACTCGCCAAAGATCTGCCCGTGCAAACTGGGCGAATTTTGCCAATTTACCCTGCCCGCCACGGCTTAAAACCAGCTCTGACGCGAAAAATTCTCAACGAGTTGCGCCCGCTGATCACCATGTTGCCCGAAAATTTACCACCCGAAATTATCACCGATAAAAAACTCCTGTCGCACGCCGACGCGCTGATGAATATGCATTTTCCAAGTTCGCCAGAATTAACCGAGGCGGCACACAATCGGCTCGCATTCGAGGAATTATTCGGTTTAATTCTCGCCGCCAAGCTCAATAAAAATGCCAACT
>JAISHL010000040.1 GCA_031262565.1 Candidatus Nomurabacteria bacterium
AAGAATAATGATCACTATAATTTGAAAATTGTTGACACGGACGCGGAAAATTCAGACGAATCTAGTGCGACTTCCGCTGAAACTACGACAGAAAATTCCGCTTATGACAATGCTGTGGAAAAAACTGACGGTGAAACTGTGGAAAACGAAAGCGAGCTGTTAAAAAAGACTCGCGCAGAGCTTGCAGATTTAGACGATCTTGATATATAATATATACAGTTCTAAAAAATTGCGAGAACTACATCATATTTTGCGAGAGATTTATGAGTGCCAGAAAACCGCGTTCGCTATAAACGACGCGGTTTTTTGGTTTTTTAATGCTGTCATTGCGAGCGGAGCGAAGTAATCTATGTTATAATATAGACATGAAACTAATTCAAGTCATCACTCTCTTCCCTGAAATGTTCGAGCAAGTTTTGGGCTCGTCGATGATGTGGAAAGCGCAAAATATCGGTGCGGCGAAGTTTGAAATGATAAACTTGCGCGATTTTGGACTGGGTGCGCGGCGACGAGTTGACGATACGCCTTATGGTGGTGGCGACGGGATGTTACTGATGATTGAGCCACTGATGGCGGCAGTAGAATTTGCGAAGACTCGCGACGAAAACGCAATGGTGATTTTGACTTCGGCGCGTGGACAAATTTGGAAACAAGAAACCGCGCAAAAATTCGCCGATGACGAACAAGGTTTGATTATAATCTGTGGTCATTATGAGGGCGTTGACGAGCGGATCATGTCGATAGTTGATCGGGAAGTTTCGATTGGAAAATTTGTTCTCACGGGTGGCGAAATTCCCGCGATGACTATAATTGACTCGGTTGTGCGACTGCTGCCAGATGTATTGGGAGGTGAAAAATCTGCCGAAATCGAGAGTTATTCTGATGGCGAAACGCTGGAATTTCCGCAATATACCCGCCCTGCCGAGTTTCGCGACATGAAAGTTCCAGAGGTTTTATTGAACGGCAATCACGCCGAAATTGCAAAATGGCGCGCCGAGCATTCGCGAAAGGCGGAATAATGCAAGCGCTGAAATTATACAAATCAGATTACGAAAGTCAGCAAAAAGCGTTTGAAAAAGAAAAAACGCGAATACTTGAGTTATTAAATCGAGATGTGCGTGTCGAACATATTGGATCGACATCTGTGCCAGATCTTGACGGCAAAGGCATCATTGATATGATGATTGTGGCGAGCGACCGCGCCGAGATGAAGAAATTCGCCGATATTTTGACGAAAAACGGCTATTTTTATGATTTTGACACGATCTATCCGCCAGATCGAACTTTCTTGGCTTCGCGCGAGCATGACAGTGTGCGTGGCGACTATCACATTCATATCTCTGTCGCTGGCACGCCCGAGGAGCTAAACGCACTGAAATTTCGCGATACACTACGTTCGAATGAAAATCTGCGTCGTGAGTATGAAAAATTAAAATACGATTTACATGAGGCGACGGGCGCAAATCGCCGTGAATATAAGCGCTTGAAGTCACAGTTTATTGTTGATGTTTTGAATAAATAACCAAAAACCGCCACAGAGGTGACGGTTAAGAGGTGTGGTGGAGATAAAGCAAAATATTCGCACTACTTTTCTGTTTAAGATTTTTGTTTGAACTTTTGCTCAAAAATAGTTTAACACATCAAAATCATTAGCGCAATATATGAAAGGTTGTAATTTTAACAATTACCCCGTTCGATTGTCGACGAAAACAGATAAAAACATCAAAAACCCACAAAATCGCCGCAGAAGAATCATAATACCCACAGACACGCTATATGTAGTGTCATTTTTTCAAAATTACCCACTTTAACAAAAATTCCCGTTTTACGCGGGAATAATGTTTCTTATATAATTGGTAGAAAACTTTTACGCATTTGCGGCGTGATTTGCTTCAACTTCGGCTTGCTTTGCGGCAAGTTCAGCTTCCTCGGCGGCTTTGGCGGCAGCTTTTTCTGCGGCAGCCTGCTCGGCGGCAATGCGTGCTTCTTCGGCGATTCGCTCTGCTTCTGGGTCGCGAACATTATTGATTGATTTATCAAAATCTTTGCCAGTCAAGCGTGCTGATTTACCTGAGCGCTCGCGCAAGAATGTCAAATATTTGCGACGAACTTTACTTCGTTTGATAACTTCAACTTTTTCCACTAGTGGTGAATGTAGAAGATATGATTTTTCTACGCCAACGCCAGAGGTGATTTTGCGAACCGTAATTCGGCTGTCCAAAGAATTTTTGCGATCCGTGCGGATTACAACGCCTTCAAACATCTGAACGCGGGTCTTGTTGCCTTCTTTGATTTGTTGGTAAACGCGGACCGTGTCGCCCGTTCGGACATCGACGACTTCAGGTTTTTTCTGCGCGTCGGTAACTGCTTTAATTAAACTGCTCATACAACTCCTAAAAATAGTTATAAATTTACTCCGAAGTAGTTTATCACAAAAATTAATTTTGTGCAACTTATTTAACGTAAAATTTCGTATAAATTAAATTTTACAACACACGGTTGATTTCTTCAAGGGTGGTCTCACCTGCGAGAACCTTCAAAATCCCCTTTTGCAACATAGTGACCATGCCTTGATTATGTGCTTCGTGGGCGATGGCTTTTGCTGAAATATCTTTAATGTCGCCACGCAAGAATCCAGCAATTTCGTCATTAACGATCAACTGTTCCATCAATACGATTCGTCCGTGATAGCCAAACGGGTTGCTATCTGATGAACCAGCTTTCCAAAGCTTGAAATTGTCCAGATCTGGTTTTGTAATATGCTCTGGTAGATCACTGAGAATTTGGCGGATATAAGTCTTTTCGGATTCTGACGGCTCGTATTCAATTTTGGTCGCGTCATCAAGTCGGCGAACCAGACGTTGTCCAATCACAAGTCGAATCGAAGTTGCAAAAATCGGATTTACACCAATCATGTCAATCATGCGCGAAAAAGCCGCCGCCGCATCGTTAGCGTGGAAAGTTGCGAGCAATAAATGTCCTGTGATAGCGGCTTGAATTGCGGCGTGTGCGGTGTCGTTGTCACGAATCTCGCCAATCATCACCACATCTGGATCGAGGCGTAAAATCGTGCGAACATTATCGGCAAAACTTTGTCCGTGTGTCGTGTCAATCGGCACTTGAACTACGCCTGGTATGTCAAATTCAATCGGATCTTCCAGTGTTAAAATCTTGCGCGTCGGATTATTTAGTTCGTTAATCATTGAATAAAGCGTGGTTGATTTACCAGAGCCAGTCGGTCCAACCACCATAACCATGCCGTTTGGATGAGAGATAATTTTATTAAGCTCGTCGCGCTCATCGTCGCTTAATCCTAGTGCGTCGATTTTTAACATGGTTGAAGTAAAATTAAACAAGCGAATCACTGCGTCTTGTCCGTAAGAAGTCGGCACGGTTTCGATGCGCATATTCAAAATATGCTCGGTGTATTTTTCCTCTTCGAGATTGCGATTTTTTCCAAATTTTCGCGCGTCAGCGATTGTAAGATTGCGCACGATATGTCCAGATTGCGCCTTTTGTGCTGCCGTTGATAAATTCGCTGCGCTGGCGATAGCAAAGAACAACTCGCGATATTTATCGTGGCTGATATTGGCAATTTCATGCAACGTTCCGTCAATCCTAAATCTAACTCGCACGGATTCGCGCTGATTTTCCAGATGAATATCGCTGGCGCTTAGCTGATCTGCCTGAAAAATAAGATAACTTAAAATATCTTCGCTGCGCACCTGATTTAACGCATCGGACATTGACGCGATTGTCGTCTGACGATCGACGGTTTCATCGTCACCGCTAATATTGATGTCTTCATAACTAATTTCTTTCGGTGGATCGTAACGCTTCATTAAGGCGCGAAAAGCTGAATCGGAAATCAGCTGATAACGATTATTACCAGCGCTTTGCGCGGCAGCTTTTCGCATTTCTTGCAAGCGAGTTTCGGGCGTCGACAACGTGATTCCGTAAGTTGATAAATTCACTTCTTCATTAAACGCCAGCGGAACCATGCGATAACGATACATGTCCTCAACTGTCATCATATCTGGTAAGAGGTCAACTTTATTTTCGTAATCGCGCATGTCAAGATACGGCACGCCTAAAATTGCCGCCCGTCGTGCAGTGTTTTTTTCGTCAGCCTCACGAAATCGTCGCTGTCGCTCTTCCTCGTTCATGAAAATATTATATCACGGATTGCGATAATGTTTAATCGTTTTCCACAGATTTTATCGGCGACGATGTCATTTTATTGACCAAGTTTTAATGTCCATCGGGTCGAGCTTGACGGAATCCGCGTTCAAGATACCAGCTTTTGCGCCAATTTGTGCAACGACCGACGAGGCGTTGGCGCTAGCAAAATGCACTGAATCTTTAAGACTTGCGCCTGATGCGTATTTTAGCGTAAAACCTGAGCCAAACGAATCGCCCGCGCCCGTGCGATCAACGGATTCACTGTCGTCATATAAGCCAGCTTTGACCATGATGCCACGATCAATCGCCCAAGCGCCATTGGCACCGTCGGTAATTACGACCACTGGGCAAAAATTTCGCGCTCGCATCAGCAATTCTTCGCAGGTGTCGCCAGATACGATTTGTTGAGCTTCTTCTTTGTTGACGATTAAAATTTCTACGTCGGCGAGGAGTGGTTTAAGTTTTTCTGGTTTGGCGAGTTCACTTTTTCCAGGGTTAAATGCGATTTTTGCGCCTTTTTCCTTTGCGCTACGGAAAAGCGGATCTAAAATTTCAAAATGTCCGTTCAAACTCGAAATATACAACCAATCAATTTTTTCAACTCGGCTCAAATCGAAGTCCGACGTGCGATAATGCGTTGATGCGCCACGATATGTCAGAATCGTTCGCTCGCCGTTTGGCGCCAAAAGCAACACTGATACGCCAGTATTAAACCGCGCATTGTAAGACAAATATGACGTGTCAATTCCCTCTTTGTCGAGTCCGTCAATCACGAAAGCGCCCGCCGGATCACGCCCAATCGCCCCCATAAATAACGCATGATGACCGTTTCGTGCGAAAGTTGTCGCTGCGTTTGTTGCGCCACCGCCCGTCGCGAAGTCGATTTTATTGACGTTGATTTTTGCACCGAGCGGAATATTAAAAAAGCAATCTTCGGGATTTTCGCAAACTGGCACAAATTCGGGCGAGTGGCTCAGAAAAATATCCTGCGTCGCCGCCCCTGCTGTTAAAAAAGTTAGATTTTTCATAATTAAGCTATGCTTGCTCCATAGATTTCATCAACAGCTTTCGCTAAAGTTTCGTTAAATTCTGTGTCGGTTTGCGTCGCTGTTAATCCCTCGGTCAGGGCGCGAGAAAAACTGGCGATCAGGCCGTGATTTTGCGCCAATAATTCGTCAGCTTCGGTGCGCGGATAGCCACCCGACAACGCCACGACGCGCAAAACTTTCGGATGCGCAATTAAATCCGCGTAAAAATTCGCCTCGGTTGGAATGGTTAATTTCAAAATGACTTTTTCGTCGTCGCCGAGCTGATCAAGTCTGGCTAAAATTTCCGTTTTCAAAATCTTTTCCGCTTCGGCTTTATCTGGCGCGTTGATTGAAACTTCTGGTTCGACAATCGGCATCAAATCGACCGCGAGAATCTGTTTTGCTAGATCAAATTGCTGATCGAGAACTGCGCGGATCCCCGACAAATTTGCTCTTGCAATCACTGAGCGCATCTTTGTGCCAAAAATATTTTTCGCTTTGGCGCGCGCTAAAAGTTCACTCAAATCTGGAATCGGCTTCATTAACTGAACATCATCAGTAACTTCCGCCAAGCCTTTATCAATTTTCAAAAACGGCACGATATTTTTCTTCTGCCAGAGATAATCAGCCGCTGGTATGTCGTCAAATTCGCGATCCATTGTATTTTCAAATAAAATCGCCCCAAGAATTTTTTCGCCAGAAAACGCGGGACTATTAACGATCCGCGTTCGCATGACGTGAACCATGTCGAACATCTCCGCCTCTGTTTGATATTGCGATTCGTCGATACCGTAAAGCGCGAGCGCCTTTGGTGTGCTGCCGCCACTTTGGTCAAGTGCCGCAATAAAACCCTGTCCGTGCGCCATTTTGTCAAGTTGTTGTTGATTCATAATTCTCCTCCTTATTTATGAAAATATTGTAACATTTTTTCGCACATAAGCAAAATATAGCTTTGACATATTGACAATATGAATATTTTCATATATAATAAAAATATGGAAAATGCGTGCAGTAGTCCTAGAAATCGAGAGATATTTGACCATTATTTAGAGGCAAAAACTAAGTCTTCTAGAAGGAGATTATCTGAACAATGTATGAAAATTTGTCTTGAATGCAATGACTTTTTGGAGTGTGCAGATAGAGTAAAAAGTGCAAGTGCGGATAAATTTGTTCTGTCGGCGGAGAAGAAAGACGGCGGAAAAATGTTATCGTATTACGTTCATAGTAGCGATTTATAGCCAGCTAGCTAAGATATTAGCGATTTTTGGTGCAGTTAAGCCGTAAAAATCTAACAATTCGTCAGCTGCGCCAGATTGACCAAAACGGTCGTTGATGCCGATAATTTTCATTAGTGTTGGTGAATTTTGCGATAATAATTCCGCGACCGCCGAGCCAAATCCTCCTGCGATTTGATGTTCTTCGACGGTGACGACGCGACCAGTTTTGCGTGCGGATTGTAAAATTGTCTCAGAGTCCAGCGGTTTAATTGTTGGACAATGGACGACTTCGGCGAAAATGCCTTGTTTTTCCAAAATCTGCGCCGCTAATAAAGCTTGCGCGGTCATCGTGCCAGTTGTGCAAATTGAAACATCCGAGCCTTCGCGCAAAACGTAGGCTCGACCAATCTCAAACGGCGAATTGTCGCTAGAAAAAATCGGTGACGGCGCGCGTGCGAGTCGAAGATAATTTGGACGAGAATCTTTAGCGCAAGCGACGGCGACTTTCTCGGCTTCAACTGAATCACCTGGCGCGACAACGATCATATTCGGCAAACTTCGCATCAGGGCGATATCCTCTAAAATCTGGTGAGCTGCGCCATCTGGTCCAGCATTTACGCCCGCGTGTGAGCCGACGATTTTAACTGGCATATTGTTTAGGCATATTGAAGTGCGAATTTGCTCCCAGCAACGCCCAGGGGAAAACGCAGCATAAGCGGCGGCGAACGGAATCATACCCATACTTGCCATACCGCTGGCGATTGTTACTAAATTCTGCTCCGCGATGCCGACTTCAACAAAACGCTCAGGAAACTCTTTGATAAATTCACCAAGTCCAACCGAGTCGCCGACATCACCAGTTAACGCCACAACCTTTTCGTTATTTCGCGCCACCTCAACTAAGCCCTCGCCAAAACCCTCGCGCACCGCCTTGTTTTCAAAATCGCCCCGTAAAAATCTCTCATTCAAATTAAAATCAATCATATTTTTCCGCCTCCAATTGCGATAATGCGCTACGTATTTCGTCGTCATTCAAAGCTTTGCCGTGCCAATGATAATCGCCCTCCATAAAATCCACGCCTTTTCCAGGTATCGTATGCGCCAAAATTACCGTCGGTTGATCAAGATTTTTATGTGCCAGCGAGCAAGCGTCAATAAATTCCGCTGGATCGTTTCCGTTGATCTGTAAAACTTGCCAGCCAAAACTCTCAAATTTCCTATCTAGCGGTTCAAGCGGCATAACATCCTCGGTGTCGCCGTCAAGTTGAATATGATTTCGATCAACAATCGCGATGAGATTATTGAGGTGATTTTTACTGGCGAACATCGTCGCCTCCCAAATATTACCTTCGTCCAACTCACCATCACCCAACGTGCAATAAACTTTTCGTTGCTCGTTTTTGTCAAAATATTTCAACGCGTAAGTCATGCCTGCCGCTTGCGACAAGCCTTCGCCGAGCGGTCCAGATGTATTTTCAATCCATGATAAACGATTTCGCTCTGGGTGTCCCTGTAAGCGCGAGCCAAATTTGCGCAAAGTCCACAATTCTTTTTCTGAAATCGCGCCAATTTCTGCCAAACTGGCGTAAAAAACTGGCGCCGTGTGACCATTGCTAATCACCAAAATATCGCGATCAGGCGATTTTGGATTGTCTAAATCGTAGTGCAAAACGTCAAAAAACAGCGCGGCGTAAATGTCCGCCAAACCAAGCGCGCCCGCAGGATGCCCCGAGCCAGCTGTCGCCAGCATTTTTATAATATTGATGCGAATATTGCGCGCGTGGCGATTTATCTCGTGAATCGAGGCGTGATGTTCCAAATTACTCACAATCGCCCCGCTCGTCATTTTGAATATCGTCATCATTAGTCATAAGCCTATTATAACAAATTTTAATTACAAAAACAAAAATCGCACAGATTTTTCCGCGCAATTATACTACTTTTAGAAAATTAAATCTGCACTTTTTGTGGTTGTTTGACGCGAGTGCGATTGCCACGCTCAATCATTTTTGCAGCGACGGCGTATAATTTCTCGGCACGCTCATCTTGTCCGTCGCGCGATAATGCGTCCGCCAATAATTCCACGCTTTGTGGATTTTTCTCCAGCTCAACGGCGCGTTCCAGATGTTGAATAACTAATTTTGTTCGCCCCTCTGATTCCAAAACCTTGGCGTAGGCAATGTGACGCGAAGCAACATTTTCTTCAATTTGTAAAGCTTGCTCAAACGCCTGAGCGGCTTTGTCGAGCTTGCCAGTTTCATAATAAATCAAGCCGACGTTATGAAGTGACGAAGCGGATGGTTGCAAACTTTGCGCAATCTCAAAACACTCAATCGCGTCGTCATACTGATGTTGCTTGGCGTATAAAATTCCCAAACGACTATACGCGCGCGCGTTTCGCTCGTCGACCCTAAGCAAAGTCAACAAAGCTTTTTCGGCGCGTAGATATTTTTTCTCTTTGATGGACTTTTGCGAAATATCCCAAAGTTTGTCCAGCTGATCTGTCAGCTTTGACGAGCGTTTATCTGCTGGCTTGGTTCGCTCGCGCCAAAAAATCGCCAGCACGCCGAGCGCTATAATCATGATAATTCCGAAAAATCCTGACATTTAGGAATATTTTAGCACATTTAGAAGTTTAGCGCCAGATTTAGCAGTTGCGTTTTAACGTTGCCATTCGCCGACAGATTTTCAATTGTAGCGGAAATCAGATTTAACTTTTCGGCTGGATTTTTGATTTTTTGCGCCATTAAAATAACGAGCTTCGCGATATTTTGCACGAGAATCAGCGCGTCGTCGTGTGTGGTTGTGGTGACGACGGTTTTTAGGCGTTGCGCCATACTTCCCTGTAAAAAAGTTTTCGCGGTTTCCATAGTGGCGGCACTATCTCTAAAATATTGCTCATCGGTCAAGAGTCGCGTCATTTCGGCAGGTTTGCCTGTTGCTAAGAATTTGATCTGAGCCAATCTACTCTTGTCTTTATTAGTAGATTCTGAACTAAATTCAGAATGACAAATCGCATCAAAAACTTTTTCGTAAATCTCGCCTGACGTCGGCAAAACTTTAATCTCCTGCGCGCGAGATAAAATTGTCAGCGGTAATTTTGCGGATATGTGCGACGTTAAGATGTAGAAAATGTGAGCATTCGGCTCTTCCAATAATTTCAAAAAAGCCTGTGGTGCATCAATCGTCATCTTGTCGGCGTCGTCAATGATGATTGCAAAATTTTCTGCGCGCTGTGTTCGTGTCAACTCGTGTAGGTTACGAATATCTTCAACGTTAATCGTCGCGGTTTTTTGTGTATTGTGCAGTTTTGGTGAGATAAAAAGCGTGTTTGCGCCAGCGATTTCGTGCGCCAGCGACTGCGCAATCGTCCCCAATCCTACGCCATTTTCACCCGTTAATAATAACGCATGCGTCGGTTGTCGTAAATAATTTTCCAAAGTTTTTTGCGTAGTCTGATGTAAAATCAAGTCGTCAAAATTCATTTCATAACCTTATATTTCAAATTCAGATACGAATTATCTAAAACTTTACATTCAATCAGTTCTAAAATACCTAAATTACTCAAATTGTCAGGATTTTTACCGCCGATCAATGTAGCAACATCTTTCCCGCCTACCAATAAAGGCGCGACGACGATGTTGATATAGTCAACCAGTTTCTCGCGCAATAAGACTCCGTTCAAAGTTCTGCCAGATTGAATCGTAATACGATCAGTCTTCCAACTGCTTTTCATAACTTCAAATAAACTTGTAAAATCAATTTTGTCGCGATAAAAGATTTTTGATACGTTGCCGTAATGATTTTTATTATCAAAGGTTTCGTAGTTCTCGTTAGTTGTCACAATTATGAGCCGCGCTAATTTTTGTGATAAATAGGTTATTCCTGATTCGGTTAAATGTTGTCGATTGTCGACTACTATAAAACTGACAGGCGTTTTTTTAGGTGCCCCACTCTTTTTATTTACGCCAGTTTTTACTAAAACACGCGCCGAGATAAACGACCATAAGTCAGTGGTTTGTTCGATATCATAATATTGTTGCAAACCATCTCTGATCATAGGGATTTCTGGTAAATCTTTATCAAAATCAAAGCTATCGTCGACGCCAGTGCTAATTTTTCCATCAACACTCATTAACATAAATAACGTATTTACTGTGCGGTTATTCATAAAACCATTTTAACACGTCTTTCAAGACTTGTTTCGTCGTTTCTCAACTTCATTTTGAAATTCTTCTGGCAAATCT
>JAISHL010000077.1 GCA_031262565.1 Candidatus Nomurabacteria bacterium
TGAATGACGATGAACCAATGGTCATGCCAGCTCAACCTGTTGCGGCGGCAACAACTACAACTACGACAACCACAACGACTGTTGCAGAAGAGGATTATGTGGCGGTGCCAGGGCAATTGGCAGTTGATGTCTATGAAACCGAGGCTCGTTTGGTGGTTAAGGCGCGAACGGCTGGCGTAAATAAGAACGACTTGGATGTTTCAATTGCGGACGGTGTTTTGACAATCAGCGGCACATTGTCGAGTGGCGACGAGTCTGGCGCAATTCAATGGCATATTCAGGAATGCTACTGGGGTGAATTTTCACGCACATTGGTTTTGCCAGTGGCTGTCAAAGAAGACGAAGTTGAAGCAGTCTTGAAAGACGGTGTTTTGACGATCTCGTTCAACAAAGTCAAGCAAGAACAAGCTAAGAAGATTCAGATTCTATAATCTCGGAGCTTAGTAAAAACTCAACCCGCGAAGAGGCGGGTTTTTGGTTTGTGATAATTGGGCAAGTTCTATTCACTAGATTGCTTCGCTGTGCTCGCAATGACGAGATCGTTATTATTGCGCAATTATAATTCTACCAGATTACTTTACTCACAATTACAAACATTATTTTACATATGTAAATCGTGTATATTGCTGTATTCGTCATTGCGAGCGGAGCGAAGCAATCTAGGCTTCGTAATCCGATTAGCTTGATTGAGTATAATAGAAATAATGCGTCCATGATATAATTTTATAATGAGACACGGTTATGTATATATTTTATTCAATAAACAAAATGGCACGCTATATGTCGGCGTAACGTCTAATTTAACGAAACGTGTTTACGAGCATAAAAATCATCTAGTGGAGGGTTTTACGGATAAGTATAATGTTGATAAGCTTGGCTACTATGAAGTTTTCGATGATATAACATCTGCAATTGCGCGCGAAAAACAGATTAAAGGTGGGTCGCGCAATAAGAAACTGGCGCTAATCGAATCTATCAATCCAAATTGGCACGATTTGTATAATGATATTATTTAGTTGAATACTGGATTGCTTCGCTTTGCTCGCAATGACGAATGCAGGGGTTATGTGTACTAGTTGTGGTTGGTTCGTGTTGTGCGAACAGAATATTACTGGATTGCCACGGCGATAAATCGCCTCGCAATGACGCACATGAGTTTTGTCGTTGCGAGTGGAGCGAAGCAAAGCAATCTAGGCAAAACGAGTTTAGGATGACAGGGTAGGGTGACAAAAACAGACAATAAAATACAAACCAAAAACCGCGGATGAGAGAATCCGCGGTTATTAACTATTATAATAAACTACTATAATTAAATTAAATCAGTAAAGAAATTCATTATAGTCCAAGAAAGTAACGCAACGATCAAGCCGATAACTGCATAAAGAATTGTATTCTTAGCGCTTTCAACTTTCTTGCTGTCGCCACGTGACATTGTGTAGGTGATGCCGCCCCAAATAATGAAGACGACACAGAGAATGCCGATTATATATAGCATAGCGTTGATGATTGTGCCGACGGTAATGTCTGTGCCATTTGATATAGGTTTTCCATCTTTATCAACACATACATTTTCGCTTCCGTTAACCACTAAATATTTAGCTCCTGCTTGAGTATCACATTTACCTGCTGCGGAAGCTTGCTCTCCCGTCAGATCAGCGAAAGGTATTTCAGTGCCACCTACTGCATAGTTTCCTGTGCTATTAGGGGAACCCGTTACTACTTTTACTGCTCCTGCTGGCACTGCTGCTCCAATCACAGCAAAAACCATCATCGGCACGACGAGGACTGCCCCTAGAATTTTTTTGGTTGTTGACTTCATTTTATTATAACTCCTTATGAATTAAGTTAGTGTTTACGGAAGCATTATAGCGTTATCGTTACTGGTTGTCAATATGTTATAATAGATAAATGAAAAAATTTGGCAAAGTCGCGATTGTGTGCGATTGGCTGACAGAGATCGGTGGGGCGGAGCAGGTGTTGAAAGCTGTGCATAAAATGTTTCCGCGTGCGCCGATTTACACTTCGCAATATCGACCGAAGCGGGCGGGTTTTCGCGAGGCGGATGTGCGGACGGGTTGGCTGAACATTTTGCCTGCTGGTTGGCGGCGGTTTATGCCTTTTTTGCGTGGTTTTTATTTCAAGCATTTGGATTTGTCGGAATATGATTTTGTGATCTCTGTCGTGAATGCTGAGGCAAAGGGCGTAAAAACGCGGGCTGGGGCGGTTCATGTGGCGTATTTACAGGGGCCGCCGACGCAGTATTATTGGGGATTATATGATCAATATTTGAAAAATCCGGGGTTTGGGAAGTTGAATTTTTTGGCGAGGTTTGGGCTGCGGGTTTTGGTGCGACCACTGAGGCGGGCGGATTATAAAGCGGCGCAAAAGCCCGATTTTTTGATCGCGAACTCGAACTATGTTGCGGAGGAAGTTCGGAAATATTACGGGCGCGAGGCGGTGGTGGTTCATCCGCCTGTGGATGTGAAGAAAATTTTTGAGCTGGTTGATGCGGGTGGCGTGGTGAAAAAACAGACGCGAGCTGGTTCAAACGGTGGGCGAGCGGGTTTTGTGATCGCTGGGCGACAGGTGAGCTGGAAACGCGCGGATTTGGCGATGCGGGCGTGCATTGAGCTGAATGAGCCACTACTGGTGATTGGCGACGGACCCGAACATAAAAAGTTGGTGGAATTGGCGCGCGGACATGAAAATATTAGGTTTCTGCCGAAATATAACGGAGTGGGTGAGATCGTGAAGTATTTTCGGGCGAGCGAAGGGTTTATTTTTCCGAGTTTGGAGCCGTTTGGAATCACGCCGATTGAGGCGCTGGCGACAGGTCTGCCTGTGATTGCGTTGAAAAAAGGCGGCGCGCTGGATTTCATTCGCGACGGCGAGAACGGTGTGTTTTTTGACGAGCAAAATGAGGAAAGTTTGATCAAAGCGATCCGAGAGTTTAAGAAAAAGAAATTTGATTCGCGGGCGGTGGCGGAATCTGCGAGAGAGTTTTCAAGAGAAAATTTTGAGAAGAAATTCAGCGATACTTTGGTGAAGTTGACTCAGAAATAGAAAAGAAGATTATTTCGCGCCGCGCCCAGTCAAAACCTGCCAAAACGTGCGGAACAAGATAGATAGATCCAGCCAAAATGACCAGTTTTGAACATAATAAACGTCGAGTTTTCGGCGCTGATCCCACGCCAAATCGCGTCGTCCAGAAATCTGCGCCAAACCTGTGATGCCAGATTTTACGTTCAAGATCGTGTGTTTTTTCTCAAAAGTGTTCAGTTCCTCAGGGATCAATGCGCGCGGACCGACCAGAGAAATATCGCCCTTGAAAACATTCCAAAGTTGCGGCAGCTCGTCGAGCGACGTTTTGCGCAAAAAACGACCCAGTTTCGTGATTCGCGGATCGTCATCCAGCTTGTCGCCATTCGCGCGATATTTTTTAATCAAATTCGGTTGCCCAATCATATCAAAAGCTTGCTCTGGTGTGGTGTTATCAAACTTCGCCCATTGCGATCGGAATTTATAGAGCTCAAATTTTTGACTGCCACGCGTCAGACGAGTGTGATGAAAAATCGGCGACCCGCCACCAAAAAGTTTTTCCAAGATCCAGATTATCAGAAAAATCGGCGACAAAATCACTAAACCAAGCCCGCTCACCGCCAGATCAAACAGCCGTTTTCCGACGCGCCCCCAGCCCAGTAAAGTCGTTTGACAAACGCTCATCATTGGCACATTTCCCATAAACAGCCCAATTTCAACGCGATCGGGCAGATCGTTAATTTCGCTCGGCACAAAATTAAACGCAATAAAATTTTTCTGCGCAAAATCCAGAATCGTCGTGTCGATCACGGGCGCTTCGGGCGTGGCAATTTGGATAATCATATTTGGGTTGCTCGTCAAAATCGCCTCGGCGAAATCTTTATGTGTAACAAAACTTTTGCGTCGATCGCCGATGACAGAATGGATTTTATAACCGCTATTCGGCTGTTCAATATCGTCAAAAATTTGTCGTGCCACGTCGTTGTCGCCAATAATCATAATCCCATAAACCCCCAAACGACGGCGACGGCGAATAAAACGAATCAGATATAGAAAACCGCGCCCCAGACCGACTAAAATCAAGCTGATCCCGAAACCATATGACGGCACGAGTTTGGCGGGAAAAATCGGCTCGTTATGGAAATAATCAATAAAAATCATGAACATCAGCGCACCAAAAGTGCCAGCGATCAGGCGTAAAACTTGCGTGCTTTTGCGAGCGGATTCTTGTTTATACGAACCAATCACGCTGAACCAGATGACGGTAAACGGCAAAAGTAGCCAGATCATATACCAAAAGAAATTCCGCGCCGCGACGAAATCGTGAATCGGTGCGTCACTGATCTTGACTCGCAAAATGTAGGCGATGATATAAGAGGCAAAAACCGCGAACATGTCGCTCAACATCATCAGTCCGACGAAAAACAGGGAATTGCGTGCGCGTTTCATAAATTTTAAAAATCAAATTTTAACTTTCGTAACAATATTAGTTTAACATAAAATGGCGAAAAAATCCATATACGCGATGCTGATAAAAATCATTTGCATTTTGTAAGGTTTTATGCTAAAATGTCTAATTACAATAAAAGAAAGGGATATATGATAAATAATGATTACCCAACAGGTGTAACCAGCGAACAAAAATATCAAAAAGCAAGTGGTAAATTAAAGACGGCGGCGTTTTGCGTCTGGGGTGTGGCGCTGTTAATCGCAGGAATTATCGTTTTTTCTAATTTGGCGAAGAGCGCGAGCTATGACGGGCAGATAAATGATGTCAAGGCAAAAATGGCTGGGATTGACCAAAAAATTACCGATGCTAATAAAAAATTGACTGACACCGAAGAAGAATGGCAGGATTTGAAAGATGAATATGAAGACAAGTTGGAGGAAGGCTTAGAAGAACTGGATGCGCAATATGGTGATCCTAGACCATCTGATGCTAAGTATAAAGAAAAGCAAAATGCTCTAAAAAATTTAGAGGAAAAATATAGCACAAGCACTTCCTCGGATAATTACGAGGAATATTACGGATCGGGAGTCTTTGGTGGTAAAAAAGGTAAAGTTACAAAAATAGAGAAAGAGATAAGCGACCTAGAAAGCGAAAAAAGGAATATTGAATATAAAGAGCTTAGTCCGCTTGAAGGCAAAAAGAATTCAGTTGGACACGGGAACTTTTTTGCCATTGCGCCACTAATGTTCGGCGGTATGATCGGCTTGATGCTATTTATGACTTCCAAACAGCGTCATATCGCGGCATATCAAGCGCAAAGTATGGCTCCTGTGGCTGGCGAAACCATGGTTAAAATGAGTGGCTATGCGGGCGAGGCGATGAGCAACGTCGTTGATTCAATGGATAAAAGTGGCGCGCTTGACAAGATCGCTAAGATGGGTGTTAAGATGCAAAATAAAACCATGGACGAGATGAATACGACGGGAACTTACGACAAGATGGCGAACGCTAACGTGAAAGTTACGAGCGCGACGATTGATAAGATGAACGAAACTGGTACGACAGAGAAGTCGGCGGAAATGGTTGGAAAATACGCCGAAAAAATCGCTGACGGCATCAAAAAAGGTATGGAGAAGTAAAATTATAGGGAACGATTTTTGTTTTCGTCATTGCCCGACTCGTTCGGGTAATTCAGTTTTTATCTGTCATTGCGAGCAGAGTAATCTAGTGGCTTTGTCATCGCGAGACGACTTGTCGTCGTGGCGATCCAGAGCAACTAAACTAGTGTCATCCTGAACTCGTTTCAGGATCTATAATGCATAAATAATGGAGATTCCGAAACGAGTATCGGCTTCACATCCTTCAGTCCTTAGTTTATTAAGAATAAATTCGCATGAATCAATTTTCCCCAGCTAGAATGATAAAAAGTCGCTAGATTGCCACGTCGCTACGCTACTCGCAACGACAAAAACACGCTATATATAGCGTATAAAAAGCTAAAAACGCGACAAGTGCCGCGCCGCTCGGTCTCATAAATACGACCTAAAAACCACAAAAAACCAATTTTCCGCCAAACTGGAATCTTTTAAAGTTGATACTATGAATTTAAATGCGAAAAATAGTTATTTATTTTGTGCATAAAATCCGTTTTTGAGTGGAGTGCCGTTTTCATAAGTATGAGCGGTGGGATTTTTAAAAATATCAATCATTGCTCCAAATGACGCCATTTTTAACTGGTCGTTTATTTCAATAAAGCGTTTTGCCTGTTCGTGATTGAGCGTGATTGCGCCATTCTGTTCATTATCATACATATACGTGCCGTTTTCAATCTCGGCGGGCGGTATTTTGAATGTTTCATCTTCTTTTGAAAGCATATGTATCGTCATAATATTAAAAGGACAAATAAACGAACCTGTATCATTTGCACAGATACTTTTAATTCTGTCAATATCCTTTACTGATAATGATTTAATTGTCTCGTCGTCAAATTGAGGTTCTACCCATGGAAGAGCAGACCTGATATTATTTGCCCCGAGCCGTTCGAGCTCTGAGTCAAAGGCAACAAAATTAGCAAAGCCACTTGTAGCATAGGTGTTAGCATTTAAATATGACTGGATTTCCTTGCGCCCAGTAGTGGCAGTACCGTTTTGCGTGTCGTTGTCGTGTTCCGTGAGCACCTTAATTGCTTCTTCATCAATTCGCTCGCCACTAAGTATGTGATGCCAAACTCGCATTGAGCGCCCGTTGCCATCACCAAATAAATGCACCGCACCAAGAATATTATACGTTAAAACCCCACGATCTTTGGGCGACAAATCCTTCAGCGCGTCAAAAGCCATTTCAACGACTTCCTCCTTGTGTTCCGTGGATATAGGAAGAAGATTATCTCCAACGTATACAGCCCCCCCATCAATCTCGTGCTGCTCTGGTGAAATATTACGGAACAAGGCATTTAATCGGACTAAATGCACCTTAAAATCTTTATATGTTCCGTTTTGAATTAGGTCTTCTACTGTTTCGGGGTTATTTAATCCTGTTTCCATTAGGTAATCAGACGCTGTCTTTGCCGGATTTTGTTCGAATTCGCTATTGGGTTCAACTGTGTTTTGTTCCAATTCGTTAGTTACTAATTGATTACTTTGGTATGAAGGTTTTTCCATGCGTAAATCATAGCATAAGTTTCATATTTCGCACAATAGCTATCAAAGAAAAAATCGCCCGCGAGGGCGACTCTTCCGATTTTATAAGGTCTATGGCTCCAGAGGCCGGATTCGAACCGGCGACCAATTGGTTAACAGCCAACTGCGCTACCGCTGCGCTACTCTGGAATATGATACCGTAGATAATTATAGCGAAAATTTTATCGTCGGTCAAGAGTTCGGCGATAAATCAAAATTTTACACTATACATCTTGCGCCAGTTTTATACTTATGCTAAAATATCCGCATATAAGGGAGGGAGTTTTATGGCGAAAAAATTTATCATCGGTAACTGGAAAATGAATCTGAACGTGCATGAGTCGTCTTTGTTTGCGGCGAAACTGGCGCAGGAAGTTCCGACGTATCGTGACGTGACGACGGCGATTTGCCCATCATTTTTAGCGTTGCAGCCGTTATCTTTACAGGTCAATCACCGCCAGATGAAACTCGGCGCGCAAAACTGCTATTGGCGCGATTCAGGTGCTTTTACTGGGGAGATTTCGGCGACGCAATTGCGCGGTTTGGCTCAATACGTTTTAATCGGACATTCCGAGCGACGCAATATTTTTTCTGAGGGCGATCGTGAAATTCGCTTCAAAGTGCAGGCGGCGTTGCGAAACTGTTTGACCCCTGTGCTATGTGTTGGCGAAACGGCGTTGGAGCGCAAAGACGGCGACACTGAACACGTTTTGAATGATCAAGTTGTAAGTGGACTTTTGAACGTTAGTAGCGAGGAGATCAGCGAAGTTTTGATTGCTTATGAGCCAGTTTGGGCGATCGGCACGGGTGAAACGGCGGGTCCAGAAGATATTGAAAAAGCCATGAAGATTATTCGCGCGCAAGTGTCGCATTTATTCGGTCGTGAAGCCAGTAAAAAAGTGAGTTTGCTGTATGGTGGCAGCGTTAAATTGGACAATGCGGCGAGCATATTGAGCGCCAAGGGCGTTGATGGATTACTAATCGGTGGTGCTTCACTGATCGCACCAGAGTTTGCTGGCATGGTTAAAATTGCAGGTGAACTCGCCAAAGAAGAGGCAAAAAACGAGGTTAAAGAATGAGCGAGAGGGGCGGATCTGTGCAGGGCGGGCGAAAATTTCGCGGTCAGTATACTAGCGCGAGAATAGACCGACTTTCTTCCGAAAAAGTAGCCGCAAATGACGACAGCTCTTCGGAAAATATAAACGAGCTGGACGCGGTTTTTGTGGCGAATAATGGCGAAGTAAAACAGCCGCAACTTGACGCAGAGCCAATAGTTGAAGAAGTTAACGATAGTGAAGCTGAAAAAATCGAAGTTGAAATTACGCACAAACCAAAACCAGTTGCTCCGAAAATCGTAGATATTATGCCAGCAGGTCAGGCGACTGTTGATCATTTGCCACGTGCGAACGCAGACGGTAAACCAAATGCGGATCAACAGGCGAATATGAACGAAGCGATTGATAAATCCACTTATAAACCGCGTCGCGAAGAAGATTTATCAGATACAAATGTCGAGTCAGTCAAATATGGCAAGCCGAAACATTTTCCAATTATTGGGTGGATTTTTGCAATACTTTTGCTGTTTATGGTTGGTGTGGCGGTGGCAGCGTGGGTATATCTCAACCATCCCGAGTGGCTGAATTTATAAGAATTTGACAACTTTTAATTAAGAATAATAAATTTTTTCTTCACTTTTTAAACTTTCTATGATATAATTTACAACATACATATTTAGTATGCGCATTTTAACTTGTGCGTCAGTCGGAAAATTAAGCGACTGTTAGTAAAATTCTAAAACTGAACAAAAAATTTAACCATAGGAGGAAAATGGCAGACGAAGATCAAGAAAAATTGATAAATGAAGCAGATATAACTAGCGAGCCTGACGATTTAGATATTCCGTTCGACGACAAGATAGATTTCGGCGATGACGATTATGAGGACTTAGCGGACGACGCGGTTGTAGAAGGCGATTGGAACGAGTTGACAGACGACTCGGTGCGCGTTTATTTACGTGAGATTGGGCGTATTCCAATGCTATCACAAGAGGAAGAGGACGGTTTGGCGTGGAAAATTGTGGAAAATGCCGAGTCGCTAGCAGAAGCGGAGGCGGAGCAAGCTGAATTAGATCAGAAATTGCAAGCTATGGATCGTAACGACCCCGAGCGATTTGCTACAAAAAAGGCGTTTGATAAATTATCTCTGAAAATTCGCAAACTGAAACAGCCGAAAGATCAGATGGCGGAAGCAAATATGCGTCTGGTGGTGTCAATTGCAAAACGTTACGGCAACCGCGGTTTGGACTTTTTGGATTTGATTCAAGAGGGAAATGTTGGTTTGATGCGCGCGGTTGAGAAGTTTGATCCGAGCAAAGGTTTCAAATTTTCCACTTACGCGACGTGGTGGGTGCGTCAGGCGATCACGCGAGCAATTGCAGATCAGGCGCGCACGATTCGCATCCCTGTTCATATGGTGGAAAAAATCAACAAGCTCATGCGCGTGCAGCGTCGTTTGACTCAGGAATTGAACCGTGAGCCGAGCATTGACGAGCTGGCGAAAGAGCTTGATGAAACGCCGAAATCGGTTGAACATATTTTTAAGGTCAAGCAAGATATTCAGAGCTTGGACGCGACGATCGGCGGTAGCGATGATGACGATTCGTCGGAGTTGGGCAATTTTGTTGAGGACGGCACAGCGGTTAAGCCAGAGGAAGCGGCGGCGAAACAGTTGTTACATGAGCAGATTTTGAGTATTGTCAATGATTTGAGTGATCGTGAGCGTAAGATTATTAAAATGCGTTTTGGGATTGACGGAGGGCGACCACATACACTTGAAGAAGTTGGCGCAGAGTTTCAGGTGACGCGCGAGCGAATTCGTCAGATCGAGAGCAAGGCGTTGAATAGATTAAAGCGACAGAAGGACGTGCAAAAACTTTATGAATACCTCCAATAATCTACCTAATTTGATCGGCTTGGGTGGCACTTTTGCGAGTGGAAAAGACAGTTTGGCGAACTTTCTGGTAGAGAAATTTGGTTTTACGAACGTGTCGACCGGCGATATGGTGCGAGTTGCGGCGCGCGAGCGTTATGGTGATATTGAGCGACCGACGTTAAAAAAAGTTGGCGCAGAGCTGAGAAATGAACTTGGCGCAGGGGCGTTGGTTTTGCGCGGATTGCAAGAACCACGACCTCTAATAATTTCGGGGATTCGGGCGATCGGCGAAGTTGAAG
>JAISHL010000074.1 GCA_031262565.1 Candidatus Nomurabacteria bacterium
ATGCTTGGAACTCCTATCGGCTTGTCGCTAGGAGTGGCGTTTGGGCAATCGACAATTGGCGTCGGTTCAGCGATGTGTGTGGGACTTGGCATTGGGTTATGCGTCGGTGTTATAGTTGATTTTATTAGAAATAAAAAAGCTCAGTAGCTGTTAAAATCCATTTTTGCACAATAAAACAAAATCGCCCCTACAAAATGGAGGCGATTTTTATATAGCTCAACGACTAAGCAGCTTTAACTGTTGTTGTATTATTAACAACAGAAAAACCCTTTTTCTTCAACGTGCGAAGCGTCGAAGTTGCGATCGTCATAGTGACTTTTTGACCGTTGACGACAAAAGTTTTCTTCTGTAAATTCGGCTTGAAAGCACGATTAGTCTTGTGTTGTGAATTTGGCAACGGATTGTGGCCATACATCTTACCTTTACCTGTAATTTGACATCTTGATGCCATATCTAAAAACTCCTTTTTTCTTAACTTACTAGACATTTTAACCGATTTTGCGTTGTAGGTCAAGAGCTAGATGAGATTTATGCCTAGATTATTTTTTCAATAAGCGTTTTCGTGCTAAAATGGTTTTATGACCTCGGATAAAATTATTTATATAATCATCGTATTAGTGGTGGTTTTTGTGTCGATGGTGCTACATGAGCTAATGCACGGTTTGACGGCATATTGGCTTGGCGACAATACCGCAAAAGAGCATGGACGCTTAACGTTGAATCCGATCAAACACATTGATCCGTTCATGACAATTTTATTGCCTGTCATTATGATTCTGATGGGAGGGCCAGTGTTTGGCGGAGCAAAACCTGTGCCGTTTCGTCCAGATAAAGTGAAGGGTGGCGAATGGGGCGCGGCGTTGGTCGGAATTGCAGGACCACTGACAAATTTGATTTTGGCGTTTCTATGTTACGGCGCGATAGTAGTTTTTAATATCTACTCTGGGCTAGTGGGCGAGATTTTATACGCTGGCGTAATGGTCAATCTTGGCTTCTTTGCGTTTAATATTTTGCCAATACCACCACTGGATGGGTCGCGTGTGTTATATGCGATCGCACCAGAGGGATTCCAGCGAGTCATGTCGGCGATTGAATCGGCGGGATTACTGGTTGTTTTTGCGATAGTTTTACTTTTGAGTCAGCCACTCGGAATGGTTCTTAATGCGATCATAAACTTTGTGCTAAAAATTTTCGGAATGGCGTTTGGGTTGGTTTGATTGGACTTTGACGACGCAAAATGCTAAAATAGATTTGTCCCATGGATGCATAATTTCCTAACAAGTGAATTCAACGGGAATTCTATATGACAGTCCGCCGTGGCGAGCTGTTGCGAATACCCACCTTGTATAAAGGGGAATTCAATTTGCGCTGTGGGACGCCTAGGAATAATTATGGGTGGGCAAAAATGAAGCAAAAAGTTATAATCCGTGCGGTCATTTCGCACCGAGGGCGGATTTTGCTGATTAGACGACATGGTGGTCGTCCGTCGCTGGCTGGCTTATACGAATTGCCAGGCGGATCGCTGCATCACCACGAGCAACCAGTTGACGCATTGAAGCGCTCGTTGCAAATACATGTCGGTTTGGAGCCTGACGCGTTTCGGCTGCGCGACGTAGTGAGCTTCATTGACCCCGAAAATCGCGAGTTACAATATGTGTTCATTACTTACGAAGTTAGTGTGTTGGACGGAAATTCGCGAGTTAGTTTGGATGATGAATACGATCATTATGTATGGAAACCGTTGAAAAATATACAACGTAATTTGGTTACAAATTCAACTTCTATACTGTTAAATCTTGGTTCTGAACAAAATAATAGTTCAGATTTAATACTAGACTCAGCCAAAGATGATGATAAAAATACAACGATTATCATTCATTCTGACGGTGGCTCGCGGGGAAATCCAGGTCCGAGCGCGGCGGCATATATTATTACGGACAAGGATAAAAAAGTTATCGCCGAGGGTGGAAAATTTATCGGTTGGAGTAATAACGGCATCGCGGAGTATGTTGGTGTGGAATTGGCTTTACAAAAAGCGGTCGAACTGAACATAAAATTTATTGATTTTTACAGCGATAGTTTGATGGTGATAAATCAAATAAATGGATTGTTCAGTGTCAAAAATCGCGAATTTCGCCCGATTCATGACCGAATTATGCAACTTATTCCGCAATTTCGGCGTATAACTTTTCGCCACGTCCACCGCGAGTATAATCGTCTGGCGGATGGGCTGGTGAATAAAATTTTGGACGAAAACGAAACAAATTCTTAATTTGGCGAACTTCTGCGTCAAAATCTCTATTATTCGTTTAATATGCCTGGAATACATCTCATTCCGCCGCTCAATTTTTCCTTGAATTTCATTCAAATTAAGAATCTGTTATAATACTTCTGCCAGATCACTAAACGGCCGCTGGTGTGGGCGAGTAAAATCGCGCCATGCGAGAGGAAAGTCCGGGCAGTATAGAGTAACGACAGTCGCTAACGGCGACCGCGCGCGAGCGTAGGGAAAGTGCCACAGAAACGAAACTACCTCTTAACGGAGGAAAAGGTGAAACGAGTGCGGTAAGAGCGCACAGCGAATCGCGGTGACGCGAAACGGAGGTAAACCCTGTCGACTGCAAGGAGGTTGGATAATTGGCTGCTCGTCAACCAACCGCTAAAATCCGCTAGATATGTTCGGCAACGGGCATAGTAGATAGATGGTAGTTCACGACAAAACCCGGCTTATCGGTGATCTGGCAAATTTATCGGAAGACCAGGCACCCAGGTTCATGGGAGTCGAAGGAGTATCCGATTTTTTGTTTTGTAAAAAATTTATGGTATAATTCTAGTGCTAAATATCAACGGTTCGGAATATTTTTATGTTACTGAATTCGTAATTTGCGATCATATGCAAGACGAATTCAGGAGATAATCCGAATAAGTTGATGTTTAGCGACAAACATATGGTCGCTTTTTTGATTGGGGCTACATATGAGATATTAACCTTAACAGAAGGAGGTATATGGAACAATCAGATCAAAACGTTAAAGTTAAAAATGGCAATATTTGGAAAACGTCAACTATTGTTTTGATAGTTATTCTGGTGATGTCTTTGGTGTTAACTGGCTTATCTGCGAAACAAAGTTATGATAATGAGCAGATATTGAAAAATACTGAGAGTCAACTAAACGACGCCAAGAAGGAATTAGATGGCTTGAAAAGCGGGGACGATAAGGAAGAGACAGACGGCAATGATTCGAGTAATGATACAAAAATCTCATTAGACTCCGCATCATTTATCTTGCCAAAGCCTTGGGAAGCGTATTCTGATACATATACAGCCGATAGGCTTTGTGAGGAAGAAGGTGATTTGACTATGACCGACATAAGATGTGTTAAGGCTGTATCACTTATACCTGGCGAGAAGCTAAGTGACTATAAGGATAACGACGAGTATTTTAGGGTTAATATACAACTCTATCATAACGATCCATCACGCTACTCGCTGTCTGATATTATAGAGAAAGTTTATGGCATCGGTACGGATGGAGTTGTGGATTCTAGTGAAGATATAAATGGCTATCGGTCATATTACAGAAAATTTGTCAGCGAAAGCTATACTGATGTAGATTACATTATTAGCGCAAATAACAAGACAAATGATTTTGTCATAATTCACGCAAGAATCGCATCGAAGCACTATACGCAAGGTAAAGTAGATGATGAAAAAGACTTTACTCGCTTTGAATCTGATATTAAGAAAATCGCCGAAAGCGTAAGTTTTAACGATTAGTATCGAAGAAAATTAATAGCTCGCCATAATGGACGAGCTATTTTTTATAATAGATCCTGAAGCAAGTTCAGGATGACAAACCACAAACTATTTTGCACTCTTCACGATCGCAGCGAAAGCTTCTGGTTCGCGCACGGCTAGATCTGCCAAAGTTTTGCGATCCAACTGGATATTCTTTGCTTTCAAGCCAGCCATTAACTTCGCGTAAGTCGTGCCGTTTTCGCGGGCGGCGGCGTTGATGCGGGTGATCCATAGTGATCGTAAGTCGCGCTTTTTGTTGCGGCGGTCGCGATATGCATAGTGCAATGCCTTGATAACACCCTGTTTAGCTAGTCGAAAACCGCTTGTTCGGCTGTGCGACATGCCTTTTGCTTGGCTTAAAACTTTGTTATGCTTAGCTCGGGCTGATACTCCTCGTTTAACTCTCATTTTCTTAAACTCCTTGAACGTTACATTATTAAATTATATTATCTCTGGTAAATCAGACGAAAGGGAAGATTATTTCCCGAGTGCTAGACGAATATCTTTCGCGATTTTGCCGCGAATTGATGAATCGGCTGTCTTAGAACGCTTGCCACGTGATGTTTGGGCGGCTAGTTTGTGGTGAGTTGCTGCGTTTTCGCGCAACAATTTGCCAGATTTAGTCGTTCGAACACGCTTGGCTGTGCCTTTATGCGTTTTCATTTTTGGCATTTGGGTTACTCCTTATCATGACGCTCAGGTTTTTGCCTGCCATAACTGGCTTTTGATCTGCAACTGCGACATCGGCTAAACTTTCCAAGACGCGATCAAGCAACGCTCGACCGATCTCTGGGTGCGCCATTTCGCGTCCGCGAAAGACCACTTGAATCTTAACTTTGTCGCCGTCAGCCAAAAACTTACGAATTTTACGCATTTTTATATCGAGATCGCCTTGTCCGATCTTCAAACCGATACGCATTTGCTTTATCTCGCTAACACGCGCACTTTTCTTGTTGCGCTGTTGCTCTTTCATCTTTTGATACTGGTATTTACCCCAGTCAACGATTTTAGCAACAGGCGGCGCAGCGTTAGGCGAAATCTCTACCAAGTCAAGTCCAGCTTCGCGAGCGGCATCGAGGGCTTCAAATCGGGACATAATTCCTAATTGTTCACCACTTGCACCGATGACACGTAGTTCGCGCGCACGGATTTCACTATTGATTCGCACTGAATGGTTGGCTATATGGCTCCTTACCTGAATTATTAAATTTTAACAGTGATAATTTTAGCAAATTTTTGTGGTTTATGCAAGGGGTGGAGTGAGGCGGTTTTAATGTTGACTTTTTATAGTGATTATGCTATACTGATATAAGTTAGAAAACTAAAAGAAAGGAGCGATATGGGCGAAGAAATTAACAAAAACAATTCAGATGATACAAAGTTAACTGGTTGGGAAATCTTGGAAGGTGGCGTAGGGCATGACACTAAGGAGACATCGCAAGTTAGTGTGGCAGACATACGAAAGGCGATAATGAACGCAATTAAAGATGATCCAGATCTATTTTTTAACGCAAGAATGAATCAGAATCCAGAGGAATTTAGTGAAAGTTGGGCAAAAGCGGCAACGCAGTATAAGAACTTTAAGGGAATTCGATCGTATTCAGGAATTCGTGGCAGCGAATTTAGCGATATTGCAGATGACGTTAAGGATACTTATGATAAAGTAGACGCTATTATGCGTAACGGATATAAAGAAAATATTATAGAACGAGAAGATTTTCAAATATTGTCGCCTAAACAAAAAATGAGATTAAGAGGTTTAATTCAAAAGCAGTTGGAATCTCAGGTTGACCACTGGAAAACTATAGACAAAGAAGTGAACGAATTAGAACCCGACCAATGGGACTTTCATTTTAACAAGGCGTTAGCGCAATTAAATGCGGATGAGTAAAATAACTAGTTTTGTGTTAATATGGAAATATCGGAAGACCAGACGGGCGTCCAGCCAGTCGAAGGAGTATCCGATTTTTTTGATATTATAACACTTGCGCCATGTGTGTTGCGGCAATGTTCCAGCGGTTGACGAGGTTTCAACATTGACTTTTTTGCTATGTTGTGATAAAGTATAAGGGTAATATTTACATTAGAAAGGAATAGAAAATATGCCAATTGTCAAA
>JAISHL010000082.1 GCA_031262565.1 Candidatus Nomurabacteria bacterium
GCGTCGCCATTGGCTCAATCGCAATCGTATTGCCAACAGGGACAAGCACGCCCGAACCGCGCCGACCGTAATTTGGCACATCTGGTGCCTCGTGCATTTCGCGACCAATACCATGACCAACCAAATCGCGCACAACGCCAAGCTTCGCCCGTTCCAAAACATCTTGAACCGCCGCCGCGATATCGCCAGTTTTTACCGCGCCATGAATCGCGTCAATCCCCGCATACAATGAGCGCTCCGTCGAGTTTATCAGGTTTTTCTTCGCACCTTTCAGCTCTTCATCGACAACCATCGTGAACGCACTGTCCGCCTTCATGCCGTTGACTTCCACAACAAGATCAAAACTCACCACGTCACCCACGTTAAACGGTTCATTGCTCGGCACAGCATGCACCACCGCGTCATTAACCGATATGCAAATCACACCCGGAAAGTTCACCTCTGGACTGAGATATGTCGCAATCGCTCCGCGCCGAGTAATTTCCTTGGCGCACCAACTGTCAATTTCTTTGCCCGTCACACCAGCGTGAACTTGATCGCGCAAATCGCGGAACAACTCCGCCAAAATCTTCCCCGCCGAACGCAAATCGCGCAACTCGTCAGCCGTAAAATTCTGCGCCGCGACTACGCTCACTTTTCATCTCCTGCCAAAGTCGGCACAATTCCATAAGACACCAACTCTGCTTCGATTTTGTCATGAATTTCACCAACCGTGCCAACGCCGTCGATATGTGCAATCGGAATATTGAGATCGTTAAAAAAATTCAAGAGTGGGTAAATTTCGCCACGGTGAATTTGCAAACGTCGCTCGATTTTCTCTGGCTCGTCTTCATCGCGACCGCGTTTTGACAAGCGCTTCAAAATCTCGTCGCGCGGAACTTCGAGAACAATACAAATATCCACCCCGTTTTTGCCGCAACGCTCCATTTCGTGATCGGTTAACGCTTTCGCCTGCGCCACCGTGCGAGGATAACCGTCTAAAATCACTCTGTCAATATAGCCACAGGTGTGCGATTTGTCTAATTTTTTGAAAATTAGCTCATTTGTCATGTCGTCCGACATTAGTTCGCCAGTGCGAAGTTGCGCCAAAATCTCAGGATTCGCCATTTCGCGAAAAACTTGCCCCGAGCTAATCCAACGCCAACCGTGTCGCGCCGCCAACATTTGCCCTTGCATTGATTTTCCAGCGCCCGCAGGTCCAAAAAATATAACCATTACTTTGCGCTCTCCGCAAGTTTCGCTTTTACCGTCGCCGCGATTCGTCCGCCGTCCGCCGCCGCGCCAACTTCTTTTTTAACATCGCCAATTGCCCGCCCCATATCTTTCACTCCAAATCCGCCCGTCGCGATAACTCGATCAACAATTTCACTGAGTTCATCGTCGGTCAATGGCTTTGGTAAATATGTCGTCAAAATTTCGCGCTCAGCAAATTCTTTTTGCTCACGCTCTTTGTCGCCCGCACCCACATAAATCACGATTGCGTCGTCGCGTTTTTTAACTTCTCGCGCAATAACAGCGAGTTTATCTTCATCCGCAAGCGTGCCACGCTCAATTTTCTTGGCAACTTCTTCGTATAAAAATGCCGATTTCAGATCGCGCAAAACGCCCGTTTTGAAAGAATCGCGCGCCAACATGGCAGATTTTAAATCTTGGTTAATTTTATCAATTAATGTCATATTTTTCTCCTCTTTTATATATTGTATCATACTTTTCTGCCGTCACCAAAAAATAAAACCCGCTAAATAACGCGGGCTAAATTTAACTGTATTTTTCAAACCTATACAGTTTTTGATTTGATCAAACCAAGGCGAATTTGCAAGTTCTTCTCAGCTTTTCGCTTGTCGCGAATGATCGCCGAAGTGCGACGCTCTGTTTTGCTGATCGGCTTGCTGAATCGCTGCGAAGCTTTTGCATCGGCGATAACACCCGATTGCAACACACGTCGATTAAAACGGCGCAACAAGTTTTCGTTCGCCTCTCGCTGATCTTTTCTCTTAACACTAATCATACTGGAATAGTTTAGCAGATTCACAAAAATTTTGCAAATTATTTTATAAAATATTATTAACGTTATTTTTCTTGTCTACTAAGAGTTGTTATCATCGTTCATTCCTATCTGATCAACAGTTTCTATGACGCGCGCACCCACGCCAGCGCTAATGATCGCGTGCGAATCTTCTGGTAGTAAAATCTGCAATATGTGTTCTGGCCGATTTTCAGACAGAGCTAAACGCCCCAGTATACTCTTGATAGTTTCTGAATCATTTAGTCCGCTATACTCAGGCGAAACAATTTTAAGTGTCTCCGAAACAGCTGTCAGAACTTTTTCTAAATCATCCTCCAACTCCGCCTTGCCCATAACAACTGGCAGATCAATATAATTTTGCTTGAAATTATTTTTGTCACTTACATCAATATTATCATCAGATAACTGCGACAACTCATTATACTTAGATTCTTTACTGTATTGTTTTAGTTTTAATCCCTCTGAAACGACAAATCCCCACGCAACACCAATAAAGCCACGGTCATCCGATCCGGCTGGATCTATTAAATTTAAGGTTTTGATCTGATTCTGTGTATTCGCAAAATATGCTGCCGCTACGCCGATCGCAACACGCGCCCCTAGCGAATGTCCGCGAATTTCTATATTGTCAGAATATTTTTCCAGCTCAGGTTCTAATAGAGAATATATCCATTCGCCATAGCTTATAAATGAGCCTGTTTCTTTCATCTCTTTCATAATAGATTCAGGAATTAACGACGAATTGCCAGATCCAGCATTATTAATTACCATGATTTGTTTATCAGGGTTCGACTTCGCAGTAACTTCAGCCTCACGACGAGCAACTACATCACGCAAATCCGCACCCCAACCCATATTACAAATAATAACACCATTCTTTGGATCTGCATCTTGGTTTAGAATAAAATACTCCACTAACTCTTTATCATTTTCTGACGATATAGCAACGCACATTTCTTCATCGCTCAATTCCTTACGGATTTTTTCATATGCTTCCTCGTCAGTCACAGGTTGAACATTTATTATTTCATCATACTCTACCTCTCCAGTCTCAGCTATTCCATCTCTGTTAAACTCAATACTTTGATAGCATACGCCATTTTCAAATGAGTGATCAAAATCTTCAAAGCCTTCCCTCTCAACTGATCCACCCATATTTAACGTAGCTATGGCAATAAACACAGCACTAGCTCTTCGTAATTTTCTGTGAGTAGAAGATTTCTCAGTCTTAAGTTTACTGCTCTCGCCAACCCTGTTCATAGTTTTTGCATTATATCACACAATTATAGTATTTGTCAAGCTTGCATAATCTAGTCATTATTTCTATATCTGGCTTGCGGTCATTTTTATCAAATTCCCCTCAACACTAATTCGTCCATTCCACTCGTTTTTTGTCAACTCGACCAAAACTCGCACGCGTTGCGGTTCGTCGTTTTCGTCGAATTCCGTCAGGGTAAATTTATCCGCCGCATTAAATGCCACAGCTGTAAATTTTCGCCCGTCAGCGTCAGCGAAAACGTATTTGACATGCTGATTTTGATCGCCCATCGTGCGTCGCGACATGATAATCACGTCCGCAAGTTCAAAAACTGGCGCGGGGTTCGCCTGCCCGAACGGCTCGAGCCGCGCAATTTCATCCAATAATTCTGGCGTTAATTCGGCGAAATTTTTAATCGTCACGTCGGGCTTGGGATATAAAAAATCCGTCTGGCTTTTGAGATTTTGCGTTTTATAAAAAGTTTGCACAGCCACGCGCCACTCCTCAATCCGCTCAGTTTTGACCGTCAAACCACCAGCGGCTTTATGTCCGCCACCCTTAACCAAAATTTCATCCGTCGCGTGAATCGCCGACGCGATCGAAAAATCGCCAAAACTACGACCCGACGCTTTTGCAAATTCCGCGCCACGCGACATCACAAACGCTGGTCGCTCAAACTTTTCCAAAATTTTCGCCGCGACGATTCCGATAACTCCCTCGTGCCAATCGTCACCGACCGCGATCGCCACATGAGAATCCTTCTTGTTATCCTGAACTTGTTTCAGGATCTGTCCGCACGCATTTTTGTAAATTTCGTCCTGCGTCTTGCGTCGCTCCTTATTTAGATTTTCCAATTTTTCCGCCAGCTCCAAGGCACGCATGTTATCATCAGTTTTTAGTAGTTCCAGCGCGATTTCCGCCGTCGCCATGCGCCCCGCCGAGTTGAATCGCGGTCCCAATACAAATCCCAACGTCCGAGCGTCAACATTTTTCAAATCAACGCCCGCCGTCGCGAGAACCGCTTTTAGTCCTGGCCGGCGCGTTTTCTTGATAACTTCTAGTCCCCATTTCGCATAAGCGCGGTTTTCGTTAATCAATCCGACCACATCACAAACCGTGCCAAACGCCACTAGGTCGAGTAGCCATTTTTCCTGACCGAAAGGTAAATTCACACTGTCATCGCGAGCCGACTTGTCGGCGTGGCGATCCAGGGTTTTATTACTAGATTGCTTCGTTTTACTCGCAATGACACTGCTATCAAACTCAATCTGCAACGCTTGCACTAACTTGAACGCCACGCCCGCACCACACAAATCTGCAAACGGATATAATTTTTTGTCGCAATCTTTTTTTAAAACAAACTTCTCATCATAACAGTCAGGATTTTGCGCAACTTGAACTTTCGGATTCAAAATCGCCACCGCGTCTGGCAAATCTTCGTGCGGCGAGTGGTGATCCGTTACGATCACATCAACACCGAGTTCTTTTGCGCGCGCAATTTCACCAAACGACAGTGTGCCGTTATCCACCGTGATAATCAATTTTGTGCCGTCCGCCGCAATCTGCTCGACCGCCGCAATATTCAATCCGTAACCTTCCTTGAAACGATCTGGTGTATAAGTATGCACATCAATGCCAAATTTACAAAAACTATCCCATAAAATCGTCGTCGCGGTCATGCCGTCAATATCATAATCGCCGTAAATTGTAACTTTTTCACCCCGATCGCGCGCCAAAACAATCCGATCAACCGCTTTTTGCATGTCAGGCATCAAAAACGGATCGTGCTTAAATTTTTCATAGTCAGGATTCAAAAAATCCTCCTGCTCCGCTGCAGTTTTTACGCCACGATTAGCAAGAATTTTCTTAACTAACCCCGAAATCCCATCTTTTTTATTCACTAAAATATTTTAACACAAATGCTTAATTTTGAGATTGGTCAGGCAGCGCCTTGCCTTTGTTTGACATCTGTTGAGATTTAATAACAATCGCTTGCAACTCTTTGAAAATTGGAAAAGCTTTATTCGTTGAATAAAGTCGCGTGTTGCCGTGCTTTTCGCTAACCAAAAAACCACTCTTCTCCAGTCGCTTCAATTCGCGCTGAATATTTCCCGCATCCTCCTTGATCAGCTTTGCCAAACCACGCACATGCGTCTTGAAATCTGGGTATTTCGCATAGACAACAATGATTTTACGGCGCACTCGCGAAGTTATAAATACATCCAACATTACTACTTTCCTCCCTAATTATTCTGTCGCGCGTCTTTACGCACGATCATCTTCTTCCAAGTATTGTAGCAGATTTTACTACACATGCAAATACCATTTTTCATTTTTTACACCCAATTCCAAACCACAGATTCCAACATCTGTTTAACTTCCGCACTGTTCGGTGCGCTATCGTCATAATAATGATCTGTTGAGATAAAATTCGGAGTCGTGCCGAGAATATATAATTCGTCCATCAGAAGGTGCGCCTTATCGAGAGCCTTAACAGAGATAATCGGACACGCTAAAATGATTTTTTCGGTTCGCGCAGGCTTCAACCAAGTTACCGCCGCGTCCAAAACCGACCCCGAACTCAACCCATCACTCACCAAAATCACATTATAACCGCGCAAACTTTCGGGGCTAATCTCGTCCGCACCGATACTTCGGTTAATTTTAGAAACCGCATTACGCAACATTTCGTCCAACTCACCCATATATTCACTGTAATAATAATCGTATTCCGAATTGCTCATCTCAGGATTTCTCGCCACAACGCCACCTGGCAAAACTGTCGCAAAATTCACACTTTCATCGTTAATTCGCACCATCTCAGTTAAAAGTTGTTGAATTTTTGCGTGCAAATAAATCGCAATTTGATAACCAACCGCCACGCCACCACTGTCCAGCGCCAAAATGACCGTATTCTCATAACGATATTTTCCGATGAGCTTGGCGGCTAATTCCGCCCCTGCCATTGCGCGCGATTCAAAATACATAAGCCCATTGTAACAAATTTTTGCATTACGCGAAACCGCCCGTGGTATAATTGCTATATGAATTTTTATGAGGTTTCGCCCATTGGGATTGTCGGCAAGGATTTTCATGTTTTAACTTATTCGTCTGAAGAAAATTTGTCGCGCGGAACTATCGTTGAAATTCCCGTCGGTCAGCGTAAATTTGTCGGCATTATTTTACAAAAAGTTCCGAAACCAAAATTTGAAACAAAAGTTATTTTGCGTGCAATTTTTAATACGCCGCTTCCCGAGAGTATTTTGAAATTACATCACTGGATCAGCGAATTTTATATGACGCACCCCAGCACAGTTTGGCAAACAATGTTACCGAGCGGACTAGGTAAAAAACGTCGCGCCACAAAACTTTGTCATCCTGAACTCGTTTCAGGATCT
>JAISHL010000009.1 GCA_031262565.1 Candidatus Nomurabacteria bacterium
ATCTTTAACGAGCTTATTTGTGAAAGTCTCTTTGATCTTGTCGCGGATTTCAGTTGGAATGCCAGAATATATGCTCCAATCATTTGCGTCAAAATTTATAAACGCGCTTAGACAGGACAGGATATTGTCTTGATTAACAGCGAAAGATTCTGGATTAGCCTCTTTGAGTGATTTTGGCGCATTCATTATATTTTTTATAAGATTACTATCAATAGAACAGGCTATATTAAATGCTTCCATGTCATTATTTTTACTAAAAACATCATATCCGTCACTAAGAATTTCTTTAGTTCGTTTCCATAACTTAACGCCCGAGTCATTTTCTTTTGTAAAGAAGTCTTCTATATTGGTATTCTCTATATTTTTCATTTGACTTGTAGCAAATCTAATCAGTTCTTCTGCTACTGGATCTTCAATATTATACAAGTATAAGTCATATAAAGCTTTTATAAAACTTTTTTGGTAAACATTATCAATGCGATCAATATTTTGATATAGAAAACTGCAAATATCAGCCCGCCCTATAATTCCTAGATTCTCTATTGAATTTAGGAAGTAATCAAACAAAGGTTGTTGTGGTATTCCATCTTTGGAAAAATACGCCATGCCTATTCCTTTATCTGATTTCATGTCTTCAAATATGGGATGTATAGTAACCAGGCTGGGTTTCTGAGTTGCCGTAACTAGTTTTGAAAATATGCAACTGAATGCGTCACGATTATCGCTCATGGTTATATTGGATGTTAATTTATTAAAACTATCTGACTGCGTGCGCCAATAGTTCGCCATTTCATTACCTTGACTTGGTCTTAGCTTTGAGTAAATGTCAAACACTTCATATTCTTCCAATTCGGTTTTATCGCCCATTTGATTACTGGAATAATGTTCGGATACGAATTTTTTCGCCCAGTCTAGGCGATTTTTATACATCGCATCTACTGTCTCAGGTGATATGAGATTGAGCTCGCAAAGTCTTTCTTGCGCACGGCTTTGTCTTACGCTATGCTCCATGATCTTGGTAAAATTTTCATCGCTCATATGCGTATTATCGAAGCCTAATTTACGTAAAATAGCGATGTTATTATTGATTCTTTCTTTATGCATATTATTGTCGATATAATAGTTACGGTCTCCGTCTATAACATCTAGTGTGGCTTGATTGCCATATTCTTGAATATTGGTAGATTGGCGGATTTTTTCCAGCAATGTCGGATCGTCTAAAATTTTTAGAAAAAAGTCCGTATTACTAATCTTTATTGGAAAATCGTAATCAAAATTAGGTCTACTTCCGTAATCAAAATTAGGTCTACTTCCGTAATTATACGTGTCTTTATCTTTGGCGACATTCTCCAATTGCCAGTTAGACTTTTCAATAAAAATATCAGTAGTGGCGTTGGTGATTGTATTGTCAGAGAGTATAGTTTCCATTGGTAATCCTAATTCCAGCGCCCTGTCAATGTCATAACCTTGAAAGTATTCTCTTCGCTGGTCGTCTATGCCTTGTGAGAATATGAGCTTATCTAGCGCTTCTATATAAAGTTGTTGAACTCGATCTTCTCGGATGTCTATTTCATTATCTTGTATCATTGACCCAAGATGTATCAAGGTGCGTGCGCTATCATTTGACTTTAATAAGTCAGTAGCTTCTCTAAAATTTCTTTCCGCCAATTTATTTTGCGCACGTATTTTACTATTTTCGATTTTATTTAAAACAAATTCTGCCAGCTTATTTGGTTTTTTCTCGGGCAATTTTACACCCTCGTCAGATAGCGCGACCGCACCAAGTCGTTTTTTCTCTTTGGACGAAATTGTCCGCGATTTTTCTATGTTATTATTATCATTTTCCACTATATCTACCCCGTTTCCCTAAAAAATACATAAACGTATTGACTATATGATACTATAAAATTATTAAAATAACAATAGCGAAACCAAGTTTGCATTTGGTGTGTGTGTGTGTGCTATAATCGCTTTATGAATATTTTGGAAGTTAAAAATTTAACCAAAACTTTTGGGCGGGGCGAAGTCGCGAAGAACGTGGTTGATGATTTGTCGTTTGCGGTGAAAAAGGGCAGTTTTTTGGCGTTTTTGGGGCAGAATGGCGCAGGAAAATCAACTACAATCAATATGATTTTGCAGACTTTGGCAAAAACGGCTGGCGAAATTATTTATGCTGGCGGTGAAAATTTTACAAAATTCAAACAAAGTTTGGGCGTGGTTTTTCAGGAAAATATTGCCGATAACGAGTTGACTGTAAAAGAAAATCTGTTGTTCATGGCGGATTTGGCGACGAGTGGTGGCGATACGAAAAAGCGATATGTGAAAGTTGCGCGGGAATTTGGGTTGCAAGATATTGAGAAACAGAAATTTAAAACGTTGAGTGGCGGTCAAAAACGAAAAGTTGAGTTGGCGCGGGCGTTATTTTGGCAACCAGAGATTTTATTTTTGGACGAGCCGACGACTGGTTTGGATCCAAAAACGCGGGCGGAAATTTGGAAAATTATTAAAAAATTGCACACTGAGCAAAAAATGACGGTGTTTTTGACGACGCATTATATGGAGGAGACTGAAACGGCGGACGATGTGATCATAATTCACAAGGGAAAAATGATCGCCGAAGGTTCGCCTGCGGAATTAAAAGCGCGTTTTTCGGAAGATAGCTTGCTGATTACGCCGATTGATGCCTCAAAAATGCCGTCAAATGCAGAAAAAGTTGCCGATTCTTATCGCATGACAGTAAAAACGCCAGCTGAGGCGATTGATATTTTGGAAAAAATGAAGAAAAATGTTAAATATTTTGAAATGCGACGCGGTAGTATGGACGATGTGTTCCTGAGCGCGGTCGGGGAGAAAATAGCATGAGTATAGTCGGAAATTTGGTCGGGCGATCGGTAAAGTTATTTGTTCGTGATAAAACCACGGTGTTTTTTGCGTGTATGTCGGTGCTAATTTTGATCGGACTTTACTTTTTGTTTATTGCAAAAATTTACGTTGAAAATTTGTCTGGCTTAGATAATTCGGCGGCGTATTTTTTGGTTTATTCGCAGGTGATGGCTGGCGTGGTAGTATTGAACGCGTTTTCTTTCTCGGTGAGTTTTTATGGCAAAGTGGCAGAAGATTTTAAGCGTGGGCGGTTATCAGCATTTTCTTTAACTCAGGCGAAACCGCGGCAAATTTTAGTTGCGTATGTCTTGTCGGGATTCTTAGTTCCAGTGATTTTTAACCTCATAATGTGGATACTCGCGCTGGTTTTGATGGGAATTTTAACGGGCTATGTTTTGCCGATCGCGACAATTTTGCTTTCGCTCGCGGTGATTGTGGTCGTTAGTTTAATCTCTTCGGCGTTGATGTTTTTGATAACGGTTTTTGTAAAAGAACCAGCCGCCATGGGTGCGATTTCGGGAGGCGGCGGAGCGATTCTGGGATTTTTATGTGGAGTGTATACACCGTATTCGCAACTTGGACGAGGCGTGGAAATTCTCGGTAGTGCGTTGCCGTTTTCGCATTTGACGATTTGGTTGAAAATTATCGTTTCCTCTGGCGCAATGACTACTTTGGGAATTACCGATTCGGTGACGCGAGATGCGATTTTGACAAATTTTTCGGCTAATAGTATCGGATTTTTGGGTATAAATATGCCACTTTCGGCAACGATTTTCATCTCGGTTGTGATAGTTGCGATGTGTTTTTTGGCAAGTTGGGTGATATTGAAGCGACGAATTGCGCGCAGAGTTCGTTCTTAATAAAAACGATCGGTCAGATTTTATCAATAAAATTCTTACAATCTTGGCGCGCGTGATAGAATATTTGAGTGGATCAAGATTTAGCTTTGAAAATTTTATTGTCTGGCGAGTCGGCGTTTTTGACTGGCGCGGCTGGTGCTGGTAAAACATATCTGTTGAATCAGTTTATTGACAAAGCCAGAGAGGACGGAAAAAATGTAGCAGTGACGGCGACGACGGGAATCGCGGCGACTCATTTGGGCGGCAATACAATTCACGCGTGGTCGAGTTTGGGTGTGCGAGATTTTTTGTCGTCAAACTTTTTTCTGAAAATGCCAGAGTCGCGCCAAAAAACAATTCAGTCGGCGGACGTTTTGATAATTGATGAGATTTCGATGTTGCATAGTTTTCAACTGGATTTGATTGATTCGATTTTGCGGCAAGTTCGCGATAATTTGTTTCAACCTTTTGGTGGTCTTCAAGTGGTTTTTGCGGGCGATTTTTTCCAGTTGCCACCTATTACTCGAAAAAATGAATCATTGCAAACGACCACGCGAAAAGATAAAAATTTGTCATTGCGAGCGGAGCGAAGCAATCTGGGTGTAGGAGCGACTGGATTGCCACACGCCATGAATGGCGTTCGCAATGACGTTAATGACCAATCTTCTTTCGCTTATAATTCCGCAGTGTGGCGAGAACTCGATCCGACAATATTGTATTTGACGGCGCAGTGGCGACAGGATGACGCGGAGTTTTTGGATATTTTGAATAAAATTCGGGCGGGTGAAATTCGGCGGGCGGATGCAGAAAAAGTTGCGGCGCGATTGAACGCAAAACTTGATGACGCAAAAGGCGAGATCACGATTTTGGAAACGCATAATGTTGCGGTTGATCGCATAAATGATAAAAAATTGGCAGAAATTAATGGCGACGAGAAAGTTTTTTATCGGCAAAAAACAGGGCGCAAAGAATATGTTGAGCGACTTGCGAAATCTTGTTTAGCTCCCGAACCGCTGGTTTTGAAAAAAGGTGCGCTGGTCATGGCGTTAAAAAATGATCAAAAGCAACGCTTTGTGAACGGGTCGATTGGCGAGGTGATTGGTTTTGATAAGAATAAATTGAACTATCCGATTGTAAAGTTTCGCAATGGTTTTACAGTGACGGTCGAGCCTGATGAATGGGATTTGACCGACGGCGAAAATCAGCTGGCGTCGATTACGCAGATTCCGCTCAGGCTGGCTTATGCGATTACGGTTCATAAATCCCAAGGAATGACTTTGGATGCGGCGCGGATCAATTTGGCGCGAGTTTTTGAAGCGGGCATGGGATATGTCGCGCTGTCGCGAGTAAAAAGTCTGAATTCTTTGTCGATCACGGGACTGAACTCGGCGGCTTTCGCTGTCAATCCAGAAGTTTTGGAAAAAGACAAGGAATTTCGCGAGAGATCAAAGGCGGATGTTGAGAGGTTTGCGCACTTAAAAAAGAAGAATAAACGACGCAAATAGTGAGCGACGCATACAAAATACTTGCAAAGTTTTCGTTTTTCGTATATATAGTATGTATGAATAAGTGTGAGCGTAAGTTGTTGTTATTGCAGGGATTTCCTGGTTCGGGCAAAACAACTATGTCGGAAAAATTCATCAGCGAAAATCGTGGAGCTATGCATGTATCGATCGGCGATATTTGGCGTAATATAAAAACTGGCAAAGTTGCTTCTAAATATAGCGAATATATAATGAACGCTGATATTACAAAAATGCAACCAAACGAAATAACTAACGATTTAATTTTTGAAAAAGTATTACAACAAGAAAATCAGGATCATTTAGTTATTATTGACGGCTATCCGCGATGTAGCGATGCTGTTGAATTATTTATTGGCAGTTCGCGTCAGGAGAAATGTCGTCTGCTGGGATGTATTTGTTTGCAATCAACAATTAAAAATAGCACGGAGCGCATGGTGGGTCGTGGAATTAGGCGCGGCGAGGAAGAATTTTTGGCAAAAAAGATTACTGCCGCGGATAGATACAACCAATATAAAATCGAGACTTATGATAAAACGTTAAGAAAATTATCTGAATATATGCCGTTGCAATACATTGATGCCAATCGTTCGATCGAACAAGTGTATGCTGATTTTGTAATCTCATTATCGAAAATGAGTAGTGAGGAATACGGTGAATAGTCCATTGATCCAATCCGTTAATTTGCGCGACAAAAATGCAAAGGCTAGAATTTTTAATAAAGAAAAAGCTTCGATTATTGTTTATCCGCGCATACATATGTTCAGTTTAGATTTATCAATATATCAAGGCAATATGTCATCTGGCAGTATGGGATTTTCTTTGTTAAATCTTCCCATAAAAATAACTGTCTCTAAATGCGACGTTGACATTGTAGATATACACGACGAAGATTTATTACACGATGCAAAAGAATTGTTAGATAAATTTCGTCGACGTTTTAATGTTGCAGATCAATATAAAATTCAAATTAGTTTAAGTGAGAATTGGCATCATGTTGGGCTTGGTTTAACTACGCAGATTATGGGTGGCATAATGCTGACCGTTGGGCGATTGTCGAATGTGTCGCTAAGCTATGTAGATTTATTTAATCTTGGAATTGGGCAAGTTTCAAATCTTGGCTTAACGGCTTTGCTTGATACGGGATTTATGATTGAATTTGGTTACGAAATTGATCAAAATAGTCGTATAAATATACACCCAGATCTATATAGTCACACCGAGTCGCCACGTGGCGCATCATTGAGTATAAAAAATTGCCCGTGGCAAGCGATTATTGCGATACCGCGCAACAGCCAGTCGTTGAGCGGTAAATGTGAGGAAGATTTCTGGAGCGATTTATTTCCTGATAATATAGAGTCGTCACAAAAGATTTCATATATGACACTTAATCAACTAATCCCAGACATTATCACGAATAATTTTAACGATTTTATAAGTGCGCTAAATAATATCACTAATCTTGGAACAAAACCAGCTGAGGAAGCGATTCAACACGAAAAAACTAAAAGATTATTGTCAAAAATGCGCCGCAAGTTTGGCTTTGCGTCAATTAGCTCACTAGGTCCAACAATTTACACTTTTGCCGAAAAATCGGTTGACGATAAAGATTTAAGAGAGATACAAGACGACAATTTTGATTTGGTATGTTTTAATTTAAGCGAAGGACGCAAATATGAATAAGGCGCAAATTATTGAACAGAATTTGCCTTATTGTGCCGATCAAGCTTATGTTGATAAAACTTTACTGCGAGTTGATAAATCACATAGCATTCAAACAAAAATAATTGCCGCATTTGCGTGTCTTGGAAAAACATATTTTGCCGATAATAACTCAGATATAGCTTTAGATCTAGAATCCTTGTCTTTTCGGTATCGAATTGATGATGGTTATGATAGTGAAATAATGAAGTGCGATGAAAAATTATTATCAAATCCCGATTTCCCAGAAAATTATGTAGATAAAATAATTGATAATTACGGCAAATACGAATACATCTTCATAGCTTTATCCATTCCTACCTTAAAAGTGCTTGATTCGCTACGCATTCCATAC
>JAISHL010000007.1 GCA_031262565.1 Candidatus Nomurabacteria bacterium
ATTAGTATTGTCATTCCGAACTTGTTTCGGAATCTCCGACTTATTTTGATTAGATTCTGAAATAAATTCAGAATGACATTTAATATCACTATTATGTTTTACATAAAAATCCCGAATATCGGTTTTTTCATGTAGCTCAATTTTTGGATTATGACGCAGGCTCGGATGTAATTGATTTGTGCCAACATCAACCGCAATAACTTTTTTCGCACCGCGCGACAAAGCAAATTCCGTGAAACCGCCCGTCGACGATCCAATATCCAAAACTGTTTTTCCAGAAAAATCCACGCCCAATTTCGCGGCGACGGATTTTAATTTTAGCGCCGCGCGCGACACAAATTGCTCGTCTTGGTCTAATCTAATATCAGCATCAAGTGCTACAAAAAAACCAGATTTCGTAATATTTTTTTCACCAACAAACACCTTACCCAACCGAATATAATTTTCCGCCTGCGATCGACTGGCGACCAACCCGCGCTCAACTAGTAAAGTATCGAGGCGGATTTTCATTTATTTAGTTCTTTCAATATACGACCCGTCGCGCGTATCAATTTTCAGCACGTCGCCAGTTTTAATAAACGCGGGAACTTTTACGGTCACGCCAGTTTTCAGTTTTGCGTCTTTTTGCACCGACGAGGTTGTGTCACCTTTGACGACGTTTTCGGTATATTCAACTGCCAACGCCACCGAAGTCGGCAATTCAACATTGATCACACGGTCGCCAAAAAACTGCAATTGCACCTCTTCGCCCTCTTTAATATATTTCGGCACATCTTCCGCGTCCGCCAAAGCCAACTGAAACTGCTCAAAACTCGTCGGATTCATGAAAAACGCATCCAAACCGTCGTTATATAAATATTGCACAGTCTGATTCGTCACTTCCGCCACCTCGATTTTTTCCTGTCCCTTATAAGTCTTCGGCAAGACCGCGCCATTGATCAAATTTTTAATCTTCACGTTAACAATCGAACCACCGCGCCCCATAACTTTTTGACTATATTCGATCACTTTATACGGTTGACCGTCAACCTGAATCACTGCGCCTTTTTTCAAATCCGTTGGACTATACATAAAAATACCTTTCTTTTAGAATTTCTTACATTATTATAACATATTTAGCTGAAATAGTAATCTTTTTGCGAGCATCGACAGCTAAATTTTAATCGGCAGTGATCAACGTTCCGCTTCCGTCCGTCGTAAACAACTCCTTGGAAATTGCGTGCGGAGTCATTCCATTTGTAATGGTGACATTTTTAACTCCCTTATATATCGCGTTCATACAACTTGTAACCTTAGGTATCATTCCGCCGTTTATAGCGCCAGTTGCAATCATTCGCTTAATTTCGGCAACGTTAATTTTACTAATCAGCGAATTTTTATCATTAACATCAGCTCGTATTCCATCAATATCAGTCAAATATATCAGTTTTTCAGCGTCAACTGCCGCCGCAATTTCGCCAGCCACGACATCTGCGTTGATATTATAACTTTCACCACCCTCACCCATGCCGACTGACGCTATCACTGGCACGTAATTCAAACCGCAAAACTCAGTTAAAATTTCCGCGTTAATTTGAGTTACTTCGCCAACATAGCCAAGATCTGCGCCGTCTTTTGGGCTAATTTTCTTCGCTTGAATCAGTCCTCCATCGCAACCGCACAACCCAATTGCTTTAATTCCCAGCCTACCCAACCCAGCGACTAGGTTTTTATTTACTTTACCACACAAAACCATCTGGACTATTTCCATAGTTTCGGAGTCAGTTACCCTAAGCCCGTTTATCATTTTCGCTTCTTTGCCAACTTTTTCAAGCATGGCATTTATTTCGGGTCCACCTCCGTGAACTAAAATTGGACGCATTCCCACAATTTTTGAAGTAGCAACGTCTTGCAAAATTGTCTCTATAATCGCTGGATCATTCATGGCATTGCCGCCATATTTAATCACGATATTTTTGCCAGAATAAGCTTGAATATAAGGCAACGCCTCAGTAATTGTCGTCTCGTTTACACCTGTCTTGTTATAATTTTTTTCCATAAATTTCCTTATCCAAAATTAAAAAGCCCCGAGCGTTTCAGGGGCTGTTAAGGCTTTATTTTCCATAACTTCAAGAACAGCCCCCGCACGCACGGATGCGACGGTTTTCTGCTGACTTGAAAATATCACTTATCATAAACTTATTATAACATCATTTAATTCAACATGCCATTTTCAGCTTGAATTCTCTCGATTAAAGCCTTAAATTCTTCACGCTTTTGTCGACCAAATTGCACTTCTGGTCTTTGACTTTCATTTAAACCAGCCACGAAACCACCGACCGCGCCACCAAGCATGCCATGCATAATGCTTGTGCTAGTCTTTATTGGCGGAACAAATGCTAGCATATATTTATTGCCATTCATTTTTACAGAGTCGCCAGTTACGTTACTGAATTTTATAATCGTCTGCATAATTGGTGCATGGTCAATAATCTCGCCGTTGTCGCCATAAATATACAGCTCTCTCATCGAAGTTACTCCAACCGTTCCATTTTTTGCTTTGGCTTTGATATTATTTCCAATTCGGACACCATTGCCAACAAAAATCCAATCTGCGTTCATATTTTTCCTTATATTAAAATTAGCTTGCAACGAATGGTAACAACGCGATATGTCGAGCGCGCTTAATCGCGACTGACAATTGGCGCTGGCTTTTTGCACTCAAACCAGTCTTGGCGCGCGTTTCGATTTTACCGTAAGAATCGGTGTATCGCTTTAATGTTTCGATATTTTTATAGTCAAAATATCGTGGTGATGTTTTCTTAGATTTCTTAATCATATTAAATTTCTCCTTAATTACTTTATTAGAACGGAATATCCGACAGATCAATCGGTTCATCAATGTCGGCAACTGGCTCATT
>JAISHL010000038.1 GCA_031262565.1 Candidatus Nomurabacteria bacterium
TTTACACCGGCTCGTTGAATTTTTTTTAAAGTTTTTGGGCCCCTTTAGTAAAAAAATTTTTTCCGTCAGCGTTAGTTAAAAAATACCCCGACGCAATATTTTTTTATCACCCACTCAACTGCGGGTAATGTGTTTTTCGTGATAACTTCCAGCCATTTTTCCGCGCCGAATTTTGTGATAATTTCGTCAGGATCTTTGGCAATATCAAATGATATAACGCTCAATTTTAATTCCAATGGTTCCGCCAAAATAATCGCACGCTCAGTCGCGGCGATTCCAGCGCGGTCACCATCAAAACAAAGCCGAATATTATGCGACAATCGCCCCAAACTTTTCAAATGATCGCGCGTCAAAGCCGTTCCTGCGCATGCCACAATATTTTTCACGCCAGCTTGATATGATGAAATAACATCCAAATTTCCTTCAACCAAAACAACAAAATCCTCTTTCCGAATTGCATTTTTTGCAAAATTCAAACCGAAAACTTGGCGCCCTTTGTCGTAAACAATTGTGGCTGGCGTATTGAGATATTTTGGCTCGCCATCGCCGATAATTCGTCCCGTAAAACCGACAATTTGCCCCTGACTATCACGCAGTGGAATCGTCATACGCGAGCGAAACATTTCGCCACCACGCGCGCCAATCAGCCCAGCCTCACGAATTTCTTGCTCGGCGAATTTTCGTGCCAAAAGGGCATTTTTCAAACCAGAATTTTCGGGCGCAAAACCAATTCCCCATTCCAAAACTGTCGCTTTCATAAGCCCGCGTTTTTTGAAAATATATTCCATGGCGGTTTGCGATTTCGTCATTTCGTGCATAAAATAATTCGTCGCAATATTATTCATTTCGATCACGCGGTTTTTTCGTTGCCCTAAATCACGCGGCGCTTTTTTGTCATATCGCGTCAAATCCACGCCCGCTTTTTTTGCTAAAAGTTCCAGTGCGCCAAAAAAATCTAAACCCTCAACCTCCATGACAAAACTAAAAATATCACCACCTTTGTTTGATGAAAAATCATGCCAAATATCGCGCTCGGGCGTGACGAAAAATGACGGCGTATGTTCGTTAGTAAACGGCGATAAACCGCGCCAATATCGCCCCGACCGTTTCAGCTGAACGTATTCGCCGATCACATCCTCGATCGCGAGCTTCGACCGCACTTCTTCTTTTGCGTCATTCATATCAATATTTTACCACGCTTGGCGGAGAACTGGTATAATGGTAATATGAAATCCGTTATAAATCTTAGTGAAGCGAAAAATGTTGCCGAATTTGGTGGCAAAGCGGTGAATTTAGGCGAAATGTTGAGAAGTAATTTACCCGTTCCAAATGGGTTGGCGGTTGGCTTGACGGCTTTTAATAAAGAAAAATTATTTGCCACGGCACGAGCGGAAATTTTGAGCAAAATTGATCAACAAAAACTTTATGCAGTGCGTTCTTCAGCGACAGTTGAAGATGCAAAAAATGCTTCGTGGGCTGGGCAATTTGAATCATTTTTGAATATAAAATCAGACGAAATTATTGCGACAATTGAAAAATGTCATAACTCGGCAAAGTTGCGTGCAAAGTCTTATGCCGATAAAAATTCTGCCGACGTGATTGGTATTGCCGTGGTTATTCAGGAAATGATCACGCCGAAATTTGCGGGCGTTTTGTTTACGATTGATCCGACGACTGGCGAAGATCACTTTGTGACGGAATATGTGTCTGGTTTGGGCGAAAGTTTAGTTGATGGCTCGGCTGATCCAACGCGAATCGCGTGGCGAAATGGCGAACAAATTGACGCACCGTTTGATATCGCAAAATTAACCGATTTGGCGCAAAAAGTTGAGCAAATTTTTGGCGATAAACAAGATATTGAATGGGCGTTTGACGGCACAAAAATGTGGCTAATTCAAGCGCGTCCAATTACGACCGTCGCGACAAAAACCGATAAAGAAACATATTTTGGCGAACCTAACGAATTATTTTATTGGGGTCCGTCGCGCGCTGTGGCGCAATACATGAGTGATTTTATTGCGGCAATGCAACAGTTTTTCACTGAAATTTATCACGACAAATCCATGCCGAATCCGCCAAAAACTCTCGTTTTGTTTTATCGCGATCGGATGGTTTGGCTAAATAATGCAGAAGAATTTACGGATTTTACCGCCGCGATGTTTGAAAATTACACGCAATTTGGCGATATTGATCAAGATATGACAAATTGGCGATTGGTATCAAAAGATCTCGAAAAATTAGAAGGTGATGAATTTAAGGAAAAGTTGCTGACTGCATGGCAATCAACTTTTTGTGTAGAATTTGCGCTATACGGTGCGGAAATTGCGTTGGCGCGCCGACTGACTCGTTTTGATGAAAAAACCAGACAGCAAATTTATGCAACGTTGACTATTCCTGATCGCCCGACTTTTATAAATCGGCTGGACGCGGAGCTACTTGAAAACCATGGTCCAGCGACCATGGCGAAAAAATACCCGTGGATCAATGACGGATATTTTGGCGTGCAAAATACGGCGTTGGAATATTTTACAAATCGCTTAAAAACTATCGAAAATCACGAGGTGAATTTATTTATCAAAAACCGCAAAACGCCAGATTTTGGTTTGACGATTGAGGAAATTAAAGCTTTTGAATTGACACGTCGCATGATTGAATTTATGGACGACCGTAAACGCTGGATGATGGAAACGCGCCGCTTGATCACCAAAAATTTGAGCAACGTTGAAAATGGTTGGTTATTTAAAGACGGCAAAACAACAATATTAGACGACGAGCAAACGCAAGATCTGTGGGTTCGCTATGTTAAATTCCGCGTTAATGATCACAATATTGTTGGCTTGGTGGCAAGTCGTGGTGGTCGCCACACGATCACTGGCGAAGTCGCAATTCCGTTGTCGCCGACGGATAATATTCCAGCCGATAAAATCTTAGTCGTGCCGTCGACCAGTCCGAGCTATGTTCCACTTATGCGAAACGCACGGGCGCTTGTTACGGATCATGGCGGAATCATGTCGCACGCGGCGATTGTGGCGCGCGAATTCGGCTTGCCGTGTATTGTTGGCACAAAATCCGCCACCAAACTTTTGAAAAACGGCGACCAAGTTGTGTTGGATTTAATTAAGGGTAAAGTGAACTATTAGATTGTTATAAGTCTATTGACAAAAAACACTATCTGTGATAATATATGGTGTCCAAATAAAATTAAGGAGATATTATGGAAAAGAGAATCCCTGAGGTGTGCTTAGGATGTAATAATTATGATCTAGACTGCAATCTAGCTCCGATGTATGGCGTGATTCCTACGCTAAAGAATAGTTCATTTAATGATAAAAATCCTTCTGTTGCTGATGCGATGGATTCGGAAATTTATGAAAAGATGAGACTTTGTTCTGATGATAATAAAAATGATTACAATGCTCGCTACATTACTTCAAAGAATCTAGCAAAAGTTGTTAGTCGAACGATGACGATACTCATAGAAATGCCAGATCGAGCCGAAAAATCACAAAAAGAAGCCGAGGATATTCGCGCAAAATTTGCCAAACTAGAATCATTAGAATCGTAAATCACCCACGCCAATATTCAATGTTTCGCCAGCGGTCAACTCGCCCGTAAGTAATTTTTCCGCCACGATATTTTCAACGGTTTTTTGCACGATTCGACGCATTGGGCGCGCGCCAAGTCTAGGGTCATAACCTGCATCAACCAACGCGCGTTTTGCCTCATCATCAACTACGACGGCGACTTTTTGAAGCGATAGATTTTTGTTGATACTTTTCAAAATCAAATCCACGACTTGAACCAGCTCGTCTTTTGTTAGCGGGCGGAACACGACAATTTCGTCAAAACGGTTCAAAAATTCTGGACGAAATTCTTGGCGCTCGATCAGCTCGTTTGTGATCTGTTCGTGAAATTGCTCAACTTGGTAACCAGCGTCGATATATTGGCGAATCCGTTCCGCGCCCGCGTTGGATGTGGCGATCAAAATCGTGTCACGGAAAGAGATCTCGCGGTTGTTAATATCGCGCAAAATTCCCTCATCCAAAACTTGCAGCAGCGTCGTTAAAACGTTAGTGTGAGCTTTTTCAATCTCGTCCAACAAAACCACCGAGAACGGATTTTTTTGAACTTGGGCGGACAGGGAATTCGGATCAGTCGCGCCATCGGCAATTAAGCGAGCAACATCTTCGGGGCGAACATACTCATTTAAATCAATGCGCACCATATGATTTTCGCCGCCAAAATAAACGTCAGCCAGTGCTTTCGCTAACTCTGTTTTACCAACGCCAGTCGGTCCAAGAAACAGAAAAGTGCCAATCGGACGATTTTCGTTCCGAACACCAGCTCGCGCTCGACGTAATGCTGCCGAAACCGCCGACACAGCGTTAGTTTGATTGATCATGCGCTGATGAATCAGATTTTCCAGATTAAGAAGTTTGTCGCGCTCGCTCGGATCACTATTATTGCCAACGGCTCCACCAATTTTCACGCCCAGAGTATTTTCAATGGTTGTGCGAACGGATTGTGAAGTAACTAAACCCAGCTCCGCCACATTCGCCGAGCCTTCCAAAAGTTGAATAGACTTTTGCGGTTGCGCCACATCTTGAATATATCGCTCCGATAAACGATACGTTTCGGTCAGCGCCTGATACATATAAGTTACGTTATGCTGCGGCTCAAAACTGATAATCTGGTCTTCGAGAATGCGCAAAACATCATCTTGGCTAGGCGGCGCAATTTGAACGCGATTTAATGCGGCGGCAAGTGCTGGGCGCGTCTGGGCGATTTGCAAAAATTTCTGCTCGTCTAACGATAGGATCAATCGAAGACCGCTACCTTCTAAAATTGGCTGTAAAATTCCCGATACGTCGATTGATCCCGCGGAATCTTCAAAGAAAACTTCGGCGTTATTAAGAAATAAAATGATGTTTTTTGCTTTGTAAGCTTCGACAAAGAGCGTGTTAATCAGTTGCTCGATTTTTCCACGACCACTGGCGGCGGCAACTAGCGCGGTTGCATCAAGTGAAAAAACTTGGTTGAATTGCAACGATTTTGGAATTTTTTCCGACGCGTCCAAAAGTTTTTCCGCAAAACTATCAACCACAGTGGCTTTTCCTGAGCCAAGTGGACCAATCAAAGCGACATTTTTTCGCCCACCTTGACTTAATAGATTTAACATCTGTGAAATCGCTGTGTGATGGGATTCTAAACGAGTATTCAAACTGCGCCCACGAGCGAATTTTTCTGACAAATTTATGCCAAAATGCTGCAGAGTCGGAATGTAGCCAAACGACCAGTCGCGCCCAACTCCACCAGTCAATTTTGGCTCGCTGTGAAGTTTAATCAGGGCAGATAAATGCGTAAACCATTCTGCGCCGCGGATCATATCGTCTTCGCTGAGTTGCAAAACGTTCAAGATTTGTTTGGCGGCAGGTTGAGTTCGCACGATCGCTGCGGTCAAAGTTGCCGACGAAATAGAGTCGGATTTATCTGGTAGACTGGCGTTAATTTGCAACATTTCATTAAAAACTAGCGCCGAATCAGCTGGATTTGTAGAAGATAAATCTGGCAAATATTGCGCCGAAATGCCGAAGCGCGCCGCAAAAAATCGTCCGCCCTTAGTTTTCATGACGGCAATCGCTAGATCCCGCGGACTCGGATTTTCAGGCAAAACACCAAGCAAATCGCCATCCAAAACATCCGACAAAGTTCGCGGATTTTTGCTCGGCGGCAATTTGTCTAAATCCTGCTTTTTCCAAACATGAAGCATCAGCGGATATGCCGACAGAGAAACTACAACCCAGCCGATCGCCTCTGAAAAAATCAGAAGCGCCGCGCCGAGGAGGAAAAATATCAGAGCGAGTAAAATTGCGATAATATTCAATATCTTGCCAGCTTTTGCACTAAAACGCGCTTTGACGGCTCTGGTGGAGCGAAAATCTAAACGAGGTTCCATGGCGCTCCTACTGTGATCATTAAAACTATGCCGACGACGGGCAATAATATAATTGTTGGCCAGAGAATCAGTCGAATTAAACTGATAATCAAAACTAGAAGAAGCGTGATTGTGCCAAGAATAATCATAATTGTTCGCACAAATCCGCCGATTGCTCGCGAAAATAGACGGTCGATAAAAGCGCGAAAACTTGAACTGATGTCACTACCTGTTGCGTCTGCTGAAATTTGGTGAAACGGCGAAAACAGCGTGCGGAGAAGTAACGGAATTGACAACCAGTCGCTAATTCTGGT
>JAISHL010000057.1 GCA_031262565.1 Candidatus Nomurabacteria bacterium
TCGGCGCGAATTTTAGTGCAGATGATGTGATTTATACGCTAAATCTTATCAAAAATCCTGTCGTATCGTCGCCGTTAATTAGCACTTGGCAAGATATAAATGTCAAAAAAAATGGCGACCTAGAAATTATTTTTGAACTCCCTAGACCGTATTCGTCGTTTCCGTTTACGATGACGTTTGGAATTTTGCCGAACCATATTTTGAAAGATGTCGCGCCCGATCAAATCCGCAACTTTGTCATTGAGAATCGGATGAATGTTGTCGGCACGGGCGATTTTAAGTTCTATCGTCAAGATGAAAATACGGAAACTGGGCAAACAACGTGGTATTTTACGGGGATTGACGGTCGGACGCACGTGAAGAATCTGGATATCAAAACTTACGCTGATAGCGAGAGCGCGTTGGTTGGTTTTGAAAATGGCGAAGTAAACGCGGTGACTGGGTTGAGTATCAACGAGATCGAGAAAGCGCAAAAAATGTCAGATGTAAAAATTCTGCAAGTTCCAGTTGACGATGGCGTTTTTGCGTTATTTAATAATTCTGGGCAGTTCACGTCGAATAAAAACATTCGCGAGGCGTTGCGATATGCGGTTGACCGAGCCGAATTGCGAAAAAACCAAAAATTTGAATCCGAGCCGCTTGAAACGCCAATCATGACAGGTGTTATTGGTGAAGTTGACAGTTTGAAACAGCCTGACTTCAACCTAGAAGAAGCTGGCAAAAAGCTTGACGAGGCAGGTTGGGTATTGGGTGAAAATGGTCAGCGGACAAAAGACGGTGTGCAGTTAGAATTAAACGTCGTAACGGTTAAAGGTGCGGATTATGAGCCGACAGCTGAATTTTTGGCGGAGTCTTGGCGAAAGCTTGGCGTAAAAGTAAACTTCATTGCCGCCGATCCAGCGACTTTCCAGATTGATTATCTTGCGACGCATAATTACGATGTCTTGGTTTATCAACTTCACCTTGGTGCGGATCCAGACGTGTCGCCATATTGGTTAACTTCTACCGCCGAGAATGGTTTGAACTTTGCAAATTATAAATCCAAAATTAACGACTTGAATTTGACGAATGCCAAAACGGAAACGAACGCAAGCAAGCAGGCCGCGCGCTATGCTGACTTCGTGAAGCAATGGATTAGCGATGCGCCCGCAATTGCGCTGTATCAGCCAAAAATTTACTATCTATCTCGCTCGGGCAATCAGTCGTTTAGTGATGATTATAAATTAGTCAGCTTGGCATATAGGTTTTATGATGCGCGAAGTTGGTCGGTTTCGACTGGCGAATTTATGATCACGCCGTAACTTTCTTTGTAGCGGAATTTATTTTTTGAGTAAAATATATAAAATATTTGCGAAAAATAATTAAATTTGCTAAAATTGTAAGTAAGCATTTGATGCTGAATGTTTGGGTTGTTAGCTCAGTTGGCTAGAGCATCTCGTTTACACCGAGAGGGTCGGGGGTCCGAGTCCCTCACAACCCACCATTTTTATTTTCAGGGGTATTAGCTCATTTGGTAGAGCGCTTCGCTGGCAGCGAAGAGGTGAGGAGTTCGATTCTCCTATACTCCACCAGATCTTATTTTGTTAAAATATGTCATTGTCATTCTAAAATTTGTCATCCTGAACTCGTTTCAGGATCTTTTTTTATTTGTCATTGCGAGGCGATTTATCGCCGTGGCAATCTAATGACCATGTCATTCCGAACTTGTTTCGGAATCTACTTTATTCTGTTAGAACTTAAACCTAGACCTCGGTTGTTTTATAAAGGATTGACTTTTTAGGTAAAATTTCATATAATTGAACTGCTTAAACTTTGATATTTTACGCGTATGACATTTACATGCCACGGAGAAAATGCGGCTATATGCGCAAATTTGATCCTTGGATCTGTAATTTGCCAAAGTTTAAGCGACTGCATATAGTCGCTTTTTAATTTCGGCTAGAAAAGGATAAAAGCCAGATTGTGATAGATAGTAACATGAATTGCAAATTAATTTTTAATGAAAGGATAACGTAATGAGTGATGATCAAGTAAAATTTAAAAGACATTGCGAACTATCAGTTAAATTCCCATTACAATCTAAATTTCATGAAGCAGAGAACTTTTTTTGGGATAAGGATTATATTAAGATTAGTGATGATCAGTGTTTTGCAAAAATTACTGACGCAGCAATAATAATTTGTAATAAGAATTATAGCGGCAATCATAGGCAAGGAATGATTCCGATGGGCAATGTCATCAATAACACTAAGTGTTATGCATGGTTTCCGCAATTAGCTATTGTAAAAAACGGAAAATTTATTGCGCCTACCAAATCAGGCTGGGAGAATACTATTTCTGATGACGGGAAGACTATTATAGAAGTTAATGCAGACTATAAAAACGACCACAATATTAGCCCGAATGTATACAGGGTGGTTTTTATGAAGGACATTGAAAATAATTCTTATAAGTTTATTGGGGTATTTCAAGAAAAAAGCACCTTTCGCCAAAATCATCAGCCTGTTACGAAAGTTTACGAACAGGTTGATGATAAATTTAAGATTATAAGATAGGAAATAACGGAATTATGGAAAATATTACCAGATGGCCAAAGGGTGTTGCCGAGAAAATCGGGTATTATGTTTACCGATTGATTGATCCACGCAACGGACAAACTTTTTATGTGGGTAAAGGCAAAGGAAATCGTGTTTTTCAACATGTGAACGGTGTATTAAAAGCCGACAAAGACGAGGACGACTTGAATCTAAAAAACGCCACTATCAAAAATATTATGAGTGATGGTGAAAGTGTTCAGTATATTATTCATCGTTACGGTATGCACGACGAGCAGATGGCTTTCGCGGTAGAGGGTGCATTAATTGATGCGTATCCAGGATTATCAAACATTCAATATGGTCATAGTGATGATAGTTGTGGTTACGGTGTTGCATCGGCAAGGCAAATTAAGCAACGTTACACCGCCGAAACGATAAAAACAATTGACGAAAAATGTTTAATTACCAAACCCCGACAGTCGACCATTGATAATGAGGGGCTTTATGAGGCAACACGCAAGGCTTGGAGTCTTAATGAAGAACGATCCAAAAAAGTCGAATACATATTGTCGGTTGTTAATGGTGTTGTAAAGGAAGTATATAAAATTACAAGAGTAGATGTCGACAGTTTTAGTCCGAGAATTGGTTTTGATATGGACTTAGCTCCACGCGAAATTGCCGATAAATATATTAGTAAAGTCATCCCAGAGAAATACAGAAAGCCTGGCATGGCGCAGTCAGTTCTATATGTGAATATTTAACTATATGTTAAAACTATTTAAAAGTATGTTAATAAGGAGGAAAAATGTTAAAACCATCAGATCCAATAGTTGATTCTAAAAATAAAACTAATCCGCCAAATGAACATTGTGATAATCCAAAACAATACTTTTGCGATGCGGTTGATCAATTTGAGATCAATAACAAAACGGTGCGTTACGACCTTGAGGTCACGCAGATGATTGATGCGGCAAATGAATTTATGACGGTATTTCAGGATTATTGCAAACAAACTAAAAACGAACGCGTCGTAGAATTGTTTAAGGGGGATGCTAAAAAGACTATTCGGGTCAGTGAGATTTTGCAGGCATTAAATGGCGATCAAACACCGTTTTATTTTTATAACGGCGACATGGAATTGTTTAACAAATGCGTAACAAAATATATGCTGTCGGCGGGTTGGCTTGCGGATTTTCCGATGATGATTTTCAAAGTTAATGGCATTGCGATGTTGCGCTTGGAGATTGCGAAGTTCATCTTGGCGAATTGGAATTGGATCGAGGCGTTATATAATTGCAGTTTATTTAAAAAATTCGCTAGACAATATGGTGAAGTTTCGTTAAAAAATTCAGCTCCCGAGGAGCGCTCATTGCGTCGATCGTTGGTTCGGAAATGTTTAGAAGCGGAATTAGCGGAATATCAGAGAAATTTAGAAAAAACGATTGATGAAATTACGGCAGAACCGAATAATAACTTATTATTTAGCGAAGAAGATTTATCGGCTGGCGATGAAATGTTTATTGAATTAGAAAATTCGGCAGAAGATAACACGAGTGGAGGCGAAAATATGAAACAGTTAAAATGCGTCGGGGCGTTGATTGGCGATATTATCGGGTCAACTTATGAATTTGATCATACGCAACAATTTTACGATTTCAAATTATTCAACGGCAAAAATAGTTTTTTTACCGACGATTCCGTCATGACGATTGCAACAATGGATAAATTACTAAACGGCGGAACTTATACAGAAAAATACCAAAAATGGGGACGAAAATACCCAGATTGCACATATGGTGTAAAATTTGCCGAATGGCTAGAATCGGATAATCCCAAGCCGTATAATTCATGCGGTAACGGTTCCGCCATGCGCGTCAGTCCGATCGGCTGGTTTTACGATGAACTGGACGATGTTTTAGAAGAAGCCAAAAACAGTTCCATCGTGTCGCATGACCATCTAGAGGGAATTAAAGCCGCCCAAGCCGTCGCTAGTGCAGTATTTTTAGCTCGCAAAGGTAAGAAAAAATCCGAAATTCGCCAATTCATCTCGGAAAAATTTGGTTACGATTTAAGTCCAATGATCACTGATTTGCAAGCTAATTATGAATACAGCGAACTGGCGCAAAAATCAGTTCCAGAGTCAATAATTTGTTTCCTTGACAGCACGGATTTTGAAGACGCAATTCGATTGGCGGTGTCATTAAACGGCGACACCGACACGATGGCGGCTATCGCTGGCAGTATTGCTGAGGCGCATTATCGGAAGGAAATCCCCGACAAGATTTATAAAACAGCGATGACATATTTGTCAGACGAATTTATTGCAATGATTGAAGAATTTAACAAGAAAATTCCGAAGACTTCTTAATATTTACACTTAATCACGGCAATTTTATTGGTCAGTGTCCTACTTAGATATATTTTATGCTACAATATTACAGTTATGCTTAAAAAAGTAGTACACTGGATTTATTATTTTTTGACATATGCGGTCATCGGCTGGGTTTTTGAGACGCTCGTAATTATGTTTTTGCAGGGGAGATTTGAGCTTCGCGGTGTCCTTTTTGTAACGGATTTTGCGGGACTTACGTTATTTTGGGGTTTTCCTGCGATTGCGATATATGGTTT
>JAISHL010000008.1 GCA_031262565.1 Candidatus Nomurabacteria bacterium
TGAGCCTCCATTCGCTGCTGTATCGTGACTGTCTGCAAAAATAACTTTCTGATAAAAATCGCCGTTAAAATTCTGTTGCATCACATCGGTCAAATGACTCAATCCGCTCGGCTCGCCTGCAACTCCTAATGCGCCACGAATTACATGTGGCAAACCGAGATCCCATTGCGCGTCAAATCCGCAACCGCCATCCGCGACGGATTTCGTAATCCATTCATTGCCCGCGCAATCTTCGGCAATCATTAGCGCCTCGGGCTTGATTTTGTGCGCCAACGTTGTGATGTCTTGCAATAATTTCCATGCGTCGGCAATATCGCCCGCAGGATCGTTATTTTTTCCATTGACATTTCTCATATATATTGTCGAATCCAGTCGCAATCCGTCCAAATGATAATCCGCCAACCACATCGCCACATTGTCTAAAATAAAATCTCGCACTTCTGATCTGCCGTAATCTGGTCGTTCGCCCCACGGGGTATTGCCTCGCTCGTCGCTATAAAAATAAATTCCGCCATGACCGTCTTCACTCCAACCGTCAAATTGCCACAGTGTATCAGAAAAAAAGTGATTATAAACAATGTCCAAAACTACCGCAATTCCTCGCTCGTGAGCCGCTTTAATAAAACTTTTTAGTCCCGCTGCGCCACCATAAGAATCTTGCACTGCATAAATCGATCGCGGAGAGTAGCCCCAGCCACCGCCTCCACCACCCATTGCCATCGCCGTCACGGGCATGAGTTCAATGGTTGTAATTCCGAGGTCGCGTAAATAATCCAGCTTCTCGCTCGCTGTTGCGAAAGTGCCACTAGTTGCCGCGTCTGGGCGATTGAAAGTGCCAATATGCATCTCATAAACCACCTGCTTATCGCGCGGTTGCATCTGAAAATCATCATCATTGCCCCAGTCAAAATCATCTGTTGCAATCACCGAAACGCCATTATCGCCATCAGTCAAAGCTCGCGCTCGCGGATCGTTTTTTTCGAGTCGCTTGTCGTCTTGCGTCGTGATGATATAGCGATAAGATTGCCCCGCCTCGACATCGGTAATTTTCACTTCCCAAACCCCGCCAGATTTTTTCGTCATCGCGATTTCTGTCCAATTTGAAAAATCCCCCTGCACTGCAACGTTTTTTGCAAAAGGCGCCCAAACGCGAAAAATCGCAAAAGTTTTATGAAGTTCAACGCCTAATTTGCTCATGCTAATATTTTAGCATAAAATCGCGGTTCAAGCGAAAATATTAAACAAAAATCGTCATGTAAAAAGTCGGGCCTATGAATTACGACAAAACTGCTTCAACGGCTGCCCATTCTGCATCGCGGTTGTCTTCTGGGATGATGATTGACAATTGATCGCCGATATGTGCGCGGAAGAAAGTTACCGACGCGAGCAAAACGCGAAATTCTTTGCTGCCTGCTTCGACGTAATATGCGCCATCATGCTGAACAAGCGTGCCGATAAGTTGGCGACGCGCGACTGGTCCGATTTGCTTGTAAATAAATGAACCATCATCAGCGATTGTCAATTTCAAAATATCGCCCTCGACCAACTTGGATTTTGAGGCGTAGTTTGCTGGCACTGGATAAGATTTTCCGTCGGTGTCGTGCATAGTTTGACCGTCAAAAACGCCCTCGATCACCTTGCCGATGACTTCTTCGCTGGTGCGTTTTGGCATGTCATCTTCGCCGACCATGCTAGTTAATAATTCTTTTGCAGCCGCCAAATTCACTTCCGCCTCGTTTAATAAGGCGCGCAGGCGCTTAACCTGCTTTTCTGGTAAAACTGGATCGTTCTCGTTCATATCAGACTCTCGCTTTCTGTATGTATTGTTATATTTATACAACGCGTATTATACACGACTTTGATCGCCAAGTCAACAAAATTCTTTTCCACAATGTTTTCAGTAGTCACCCTAGAAAGTGTTGTATATTTTAAGCAATAAATTTGAGAATTTTTCAAAAAACTAATCTTGTAACTTTGAATACCGAGTTTTGTTGTGCTATAATTTTACCAAGAATTTAATTTTTAGGAGGGCGAAAATGACATCATTAACAGCGGAAGATAAACAGTGGTTTGTTGACAGTATATATAAGCCACTTCATGAAGAAATCGGCGAATTTGGTGTTGAATTGGGTCAGCTCAAGGTAGAGTTACGTGAAATAAGAACAGAGTTTCGTCAATTTAAGTCAGAGATGACAGAGTTCAAAGCCGAGATGAAGCAATTCAAAAAAGAAATGACCGAATTCAAATCTGATATGATTGCGTTTAAGGCAGAAGTGAAACAATTTCAACTGGATATTCGCGATGAACTCACATCTATTCATGGCGAGATTCGAGATATTAAGCTAGACATCCAACAATTGCGCGACGATTTGGAAAATTACAATAATTCACGCATTGATGATGAAAATGCGATGGGCTCGGATATTATTAAGTGTTTAACTAGGGTTAATAATTTAGAGAAGCGAGTGGTAAAACTAGAAGGCGCTGCATAAGATATACAGCTTGACATAAGCTGGGGGGGGGGTTATACTGTTTTTTGTTATAAACTGTAAAAGAAAAGGATGATAGAAATGGAAGAAAATTCTAGACTAACGCACAATGTGGCAAAAGAAAAATCAAGTAAAAATTGCAATAGGGGCATGGGGATTATTCTATTTACACTACTTATAATCGTAGGCTTTGGTGTAGGTATTTTAATTAAACAGAACAGCGACGTTAGTGAGAAACTATCTGATATAAATGATAAATTTAATAGTTTGTCGCAACAGATCAACGAAACTAAAAGTGGTGACTACATGAAGTATTACAATATTGACAACGTTAAAACTTAACAAACCACGATCCCTGTTAATAGTAAAGATTACGCACAAAAATTGAGCGAATTTCAAAAAATTTACAACAATAATAATGAAGACAACTCAGGAAAATTAGAAGGCGACATTACTATATATGATAGCCCAATAGAAAATTATCAAACAGCAAGTATAAATGTTGCATATGACTTAGGTGGCTCGTCGGCGCAGTTTTGGCGAAAGGATGAAAATTCTGACTGGAATTATTTTATGGGCGTGCAAAATACGTTGTCATGTGATATGTATAATACCGATGACATCAAAAGAGCCTTCGCTGGCGATCAATGCTGGGATGAAGAAAATAAAGTAAATACGTATGTTCGATATTATTATGACTTATTCTAATTAAAATGTAGATCAAAAAAATGCCCACCTGAATTTACAGAGTGGACATTTTGCTAAAACGATTTCGAGTTGTAATGTTTTGTCATCGCGAGCTGTTTTATCGGCGTGGCGACCCAGTTTTAATAACTAGATTGCTTCGCAGTTACTCGCAATGACGCGACGTTTAATTTACGCCAATTCGACAGCTGCGCCAGCTTCTTCTAAAGCTTTCTTGGCGGCTTCTGCGTCGTCTTTGCTAACTTTCTCTTTGATTACGCTTGGAGCGTTGTCGACCAAAGCTTTTGCTTCGCCAAGACCAAGACCTGTCAATTCTTTAACGGCTTTGATGACGGCAACTTTTTGTGCGCCAGCATCATTCAATTTAACTGTAAATTCAGTCT
>JAISHL010000072.1 GCA_031262565.1 Candidatus Nomurabacteria bacterium
CAACCACTCGGACAGAACTTAACGCAACTCCGCAATGGCGCGCTGATCTCATTTGAAACTGGCGTTTCCACCGCTTATGCACTTGCAACCGCCGAAGCTCGCGGTGAATTATTTGTCGGCGCTGGCGTAAATGTTTACGCTGGGCAAATTATCGGCTTAAACAACCGATCCGAAGATCTCGAAATTAACGTTTGCAAAGCCAAAAACTTAACAAATATGCGTTCAAAATCGTCCGATGGCACTATCCAATTGACCCCATATACAGATTTATCACTGGAACAGTGCTTGGATTTCATTGAAAATGACGAATTATTGGAAGTTACGCCATCTAATCTGCGCCTGCGAAAAGCTGAATTGGATCCGACGAAGCGCAAGCGCGCTGGACGAGCATAAACCTATTTCACTCTTGTAAGCTCAACTTTTTTATTACACATGTCAACAACTTCTTTTTCGTGAGTTATAAAAACCACGCCCGCGCCGATTTCTTTCGTGTAATTTTTGAGATTTTCAATAATTTTCTTGGTTGTATTTTTGTCAATATTCGCCGTTGTTTCGTCAAGTAAAAATAGCTTTGGCTTGCGCAAAAATGCCCGCGCTAAACTAAGTCGCTTCAGCTGTCCGCCACTGAAATTTTTACCGCCTTCTTGAATTTTTACACCCAGCGGATTACGACTTTTTAATAAAAGCTCATCATAGATGCAGGCGTTTTTTAGTGCCAAAATTACCTCGTCGTCATCAATGTTTTTTATCAATCCATAAATGACGTTATCGCGCAAACTACCACTAAAAAAGAACGGCGATTGTGGAATATAATGCAAAGTTTCAGTTAATTCTTGCTGGCTGGTTTCGTTCAAATTTTTGCCGAATAAACGAACTTTTCCGGTCAGCGGATATAATCGCATTAGTCCTTTTAATAACGACGATTTTCCAGCTCCCGTCGGCGCAATTAGAGCCGTGTAGTCGCGAGTATTGAAAACAACTTTGTCGCCCTTCGATAACTTCTTCTCCAAATTCGGCGAAAAAACTTCGTAATCAGTGATTTCCACCATATCGCCAACAAATTCAACATCATTGTTTTTAATCTTAAATGCGTCATCATTTTCTTCGTTTAATATTTCGGTCAACATTTTCGCTTTTGTGCTGCTGGCAGAAATTTCATCCAAAAATCGGTAAAATTCGTCGATCGGTTTTAAAAGTTGCTGGAATAACAAAACCACCGCCAAGACCGTGCCGCCGCTGATTTTATAATAAAAACTGACCAGGAAAATCGCAACAAAGAAAGCGACCTTGACGATGTGTTTCAAGATGTCATATAATCCCATATAAACATGGTGTTTACTCTCGGTTGCGGAGATATTCGCGATATTTGGCGACAATCTTTCACCTTCGGCAGTTTCGGCATGCAAAACACGAATCTGCTCAATGCCATTTATCGACTGTGTTATATCACCGTCAAGCTTGGTTTTCAAGCGAATTATATCTTCGCGAATCCCTTTCTGTGACCTGATTTGCAATAATGCAACCAATAAAGTTGACACTGTATATCCCAAAATCAAGATCGGGAAGATTAGTGGCGTTGAAATAAAGCTCTGAATTATAACGAAAATTCCGACAAAAACCGACGGAATAAAATCATTGGAAACTATTTGCATGAATCGGCTTGCGCCACTGACGGCTTGATTGATTTTTGATGTCAATTCTCCGCTCGCACCATTAGCTTCGAGTTTAGAAAGTGGCAATTTTAGAAGTTTTGCCAGCGTTTTACCGCGAATGCTCTCCTCAAAACGACAATTTACTCTATCAACCGCAACTCGGCGAATTATCGCCAATACGTCAATAATGAAGAAAATTCCCGCAAAAATAGCTATATAATAAAGTGTATTGCCGCCATCCGAAAAACTGTCAATGACTTTCCCGAGAAAAATCGGATTGAGCGAAGCTAGATAAGCCGTTGCGACAGATAAAATAGCGAGTAATAAAAACTTCGTTCGCAACTTTTTAGGCATAAATCTCAATATCGACTTCATAAAACTCCTATTTTTAACATTATAATTTTAGCACTATGTCTGTAATTTTACAAAAAATCCCCCGTTTTAATGAGGGATTTTGGAGCGGTCAGTTGCTCATTTGTCATTTTGTCATCGCGAGCCGATTAATCGACGTGGCGATCCAGTATTTTAGGATGGATTGCTTCATTATACTTGCAATGACACGTAACTTTTTAACGCTTCGAGAATTGTTCGCGTTTGCGTGCGCCTTTAAGACCGTATTTCTTACGTTCAACCATACGGCTATCGCGTTGCAAGTAACCAGCCTTCGACAAAGCACCTTTCAAGTCGTCATTGATTGACGCAAGTGCTTTACTAATGGCAAGCTTAGCGGCATCAACTTGACCAGCAACGCCACCACCTTTAACCAAGATTGTGATGTCAAAGTCAGTTTGTTTGCCAACTAACGCCAACGGATCGGTAATTTCAGCGATAAGCGTCTGGTTGTTGCTCAGAAAATCCGCAACAGCCTTATCGTTGATTTTGATGTCACCTTTGCCAGTATACAATCGCGCAGTTGCAGTTGCTTCTTTGCGACGACCAAGACCGTAAAAGTAATTTTTGTCAGCCATTATTTAACCTCCACTTTCTCTGGTTGTTGTGCATTATGATCATGTTCTGCGCCAGCGAAAATTCTCAGACGAGCCGCACGATCGGC
>JAISHL010000086.1 GCA_031262565.1 Candidatus Nomurabacteria bacterium
CAGAGTTTGTCAGGCAAGTTGAAACTGAAACCAGCGCAAATTACGCAAAAGACCACAGCTCATGGCGGTCAGATCATCATTAAGTTTTCTGACGATAAAGAACTAGAAAGGATTCGCAAAATACTAGTCTAGTCCGCAGACTTCTAGCGTGAAAAAATACCATGGATCCAAAACAGCAGTTGAATAATAATTCGGGCGGACAGTTAGTGTCTGATATTAAGCCTCCACCGTCGACGCAACAATCTCAATCTCCCGTACAGTCGCCGCAGCAACAAGTTTCACAACCTCAAAATCAAGCGACTCAGCAGAGCGGCGCAAATGTAGCTAAGAGTGCGCCAATGACCAAGTCGAAGATTGAAAAACCAAGCCCGAAAGCGAAAGGTTCGGGCGTGTCGTGGCTACGCGATTTTATGGGGCTGGGGATTTTCGTGGTCGTCGTTTTGGTGGGTGCTTTTCTGATAAATACGTTCATTTTTCGTAGTTTCAACGTGGTTGGACCGAGTATGGAGCCGACACTGGATGGCGGTTACGGCGGACTACCAAACGATCGGTTGATTATAAATCTAATGCCGCGGACTTGGGCTGGAATTTGGGGTGGAAATTGGGTGCCCGAGCGTGGCGACATTGTCGTTTTTCATAACCCGAGTTGGCGCGCTGGCGAAGAAGATGAATATGTCGTGAAGCGCGTGATCGGCCTGCCAGGTGAGCGCGTAACAGTTAACGATTGCGTATTGAAAGTTTACAACGAAGAGAATCCTGACGGTTTTGATCCATATCCAACTTTTGAAAATATGGAAGAAGATGATAAAAAAGTTAACACTTGCGTAGCAGGCAATGGGACAGATCGAACTGTTTCGGAAGATAGCATTTTTGTAGTGGGCGATCACCGTGTTGATAATTATTCAATGGATTCGCGTAATGGTGACGGTCGCGCTTCGCTTGGGCTTGTGCCTCTGAAAAATATCGTTGGCAAAGTTGCAGTGCGGATTTGGCCGTTTGATAGGTTTAAGTTTTTCTAAAACCCTCCTTGACTCAACCACAACCTTTATGCTAAACTATTTATATAAAGGCGCATGAGAGCGCATAAAAGCGGAGGGATATAAGGCGATGAGATTCGGAGTTTTTCGAGAGAGAGAGAGAGAGAGAGTAAAGAAGCGCAACTCTCTCACATTAGGTAAGCATAGAAATAAATCAAAAAACACACTCTTCAAGCTACCGAGAATAATAGGCGGCAGCTTAATTGTTGTTTTAGCCGCCATAGGTTTTATCAGTATAGCTATCGGCAATACCCCAAAACTCAACTCCGACCTCTCCTACACCCCCTCCCAATCCTCTGATTTTAATGTAGCTCTTGCCGTCGGCGCTGGCGTTAACGCCAGTATTGCTATGACCAATACAGACAGCGAAACAGAAGGAGATAGCACAAGTTGTGATCTCACTCCAACATATCTTACATATAACGGAACAATAATAACCTGCAAAGCTACCGTTACGGTCAGCACTACGTCGGGCTATGGCTATGCTGTTACGCTAGCTAGTAGTAATACAGAAACCAGACTGGTTGGCACGGGTGATGCAGTTGGTTCATATATAGATGCTAATACAGGCACATATGTAACCCCAAGTTCGCTAGGTAATGGTAAATGGGGATATGCATTGCCAAACAGTCAGGCTACAATAAATAATGTAGCAAGTAGTGGTTTTAGCTCCTCGTATATAGTCGCCGAGAAAGACACCAGCAGTAACACGACTACTAATCCAAACTATGACCCAGACTTCGTATCGGCTAAATATGCTCCCATAGTTAGCTCAGCCAGTCCAACTATGGTCAGGCGAACTAGGGTTATGGCTAATAGTGATACTTTCGACATTTATTTTGCCACTCGTCTTAATAGTAGTCAGAGTATGGGCAATTATGGTGGTAGCGTTACTATTAAGATAGATGCCAATCAGCCACCAATAGCTACATCTACATGGGTTAAATCCGTCACTGCGCTCCAAGGTCCATCCGCATCAAGCATCACCATAGATAAAGACGTTAACATGATTCCAATCGTTAATCAATTCAGCGACGGCTCATCCACAGCTGGTAATGAATGGGCTAATTATGATGATACTAAATGGGCAAATGCCGTAACTTTGAAAAATGATATAGATAAATATGCAACAGACGGCTCTACTACTGCTCCGACTTTGACTCCGCTAGAATATTTCAGAGATTACGCGTCGGTTGGATCTACTATTCCCGAAGAAGACATATTGGGTTACTGGGTTTATGTGCCGAGGTATGCTTACGAAGTGCAACGCCGTGATGCAGTAGATATATTTGTTCCTGCGAATAACTTTAATATTAGATTTGAAAAATCCACAACTGATAAAAAGTTCCCAGTCGCTACTTGCTCAATCCTTGGCACAGGCAACGCCATCGTTTCCGCCAGTGGAGCTACCAACAAAGACTACTCTGGTTACGCTACCCCAGCAAATCCAAATGACGACTGTAACACTACCGCCGCTAAAACCTACCCAACCTCCGCTCCATACAACCAATCCACTTGGGCGACACATCCAGCGTTTACTTTTGGCTCAACTGATCTTAACGGCATCTGGATAGCTAAGTTTGAAACCACAGGTTCAGTAACTGCTCCAACCGTTAAACCTAACCTCAAATCTCAAACAGCCCAAGTCATAGGTGTCCAATATGACATAGCTGCAAGTATAGGTGTTCTAGATCCTAATAAAACGGGTGGAAATAATACAACCGTAAGCCAAAACTCACATAGTCTTAATACTTTCAAATCCCGCATGATTAAAAACAGCGACTGGGGTGCGGCAGCTTATCTTTCCGCCAGTAAATATGGGGCGGGAGTTAATAATGTCCAGATAAATTCCGCATCCACTAGCATGCGCGATGGTAATGGAACTGCTTCCGCTAGTGGTATCACTGGTTGCGGTCCGAGCAACAATGGAAATACAGCTACTTATGCTGATGCTGATATCACAGGGACTACTAATTATGACCAAGTAGCTACCACATGCTCAAAAGGCAATGCTCAGCGTAACTACTATGGCACACTAGGACAACTAGCTTCTACTACCAATAATGTTTATGGCATCTACGATATGAGCGGTGGCGCATGGGACTATGTAATGAGTAACCGCACAACCTCTGGCAGTCAAACCACAACATCTGGCACTACATACCTAGCTACCCCAATAACCAACTCTGCTTACTACGACGCATATAAAACCACAGCCGCTCTTGGTGACACTAGCCAAAACCGTTTCGGAACACAGCCAACAGGCTCAAATACAAACGAACACCTCTACAACAACGACGTCTGTGTCTTTGAAACCTGTGGCGGTCAAGCCCTACACGAAACCAAGACCATCCAGACCGTTTCGGAGAACAATCAGTCGTGGGGCTCGGATGGTGCAATATTCGTGAGTTCGGGTAGTCCGTGGTTCGATCGTGGCGGTAGCTCAAACCGCGGCAACGATACTGGCGTATTCATGTCAGCTGGATACACGGGTAACACCACGACGGACAACCTCATCAGTTTCCGCGCCTCCCTGAGCAAGTTTTAGAGCACAGTGTCATCCTGAACTTGTTTCAGGATCTATAATGCATAATAATGGAGATTCCGAAACAAGTTCGGAATGACAAGTTGGTTTTTTCTGCTACAATAGATGTGATGTTATTATCTGTTAATCTCACCGAGAAATCTTTTGGTCCGAAAAAACTTTTTTCGAGCTTGGAATTTTCGGTTGATGATGGCGAAAAAATTGGAATTGTCGGGCGAAATGGCATTGGCAAAACGACGCTTTTGAATATTTTGACTGGCAACGACAAGGATTTTACGGGCGATATTATTGCACGACGCGGGCTGGTCATGGTGGCGACCGAGCAGGAATATCACAACGTCGGCGCGGCGACCACGCTGGAATATATCGTCGGCGGTCTGCCAGATTTTGCTCGCACAAATCACATCATTGAGAACTTTGCCAAAATTGAAAATCCGACCGCGCATCAGCTGAATCAATATGACGAAGCGTTGCAGATTTTTATGCGCGAGAATTATTTTAATGTCGTCAGCGAAGTGCGCGAAATGTTGAAAAGTTTTCAGCTGGAAGAGCAGGCGGATATGCGTTTTTCTGGACTGTCTGGCGGACAAAAACGCTTGGCGGAAGTGATAAAAATTATGCGGTCAAACGCTCATCTGGCGCTGATTGACGAGCCGACGAATTACATGGATCATGTCGCGAAAAAGCAGTTCATTGAATGGGCAAAAAATACGCCGACCGCTCTGTTGATTATCACGCACGACCGCGACGTTTTACATGAAGTTAATCGCGTGATTGAAGTGAAAGACGGCAGCGCGAAGAGTTACAAAGGTAATTATGACGCGTATCTGGCGCAAAATTCCACGCGCACGACGACCGATATGCACAGCTATGAAACCACGCGCCGACAGATTGAAAATCTCAAAAAGCAGATGACTTACGCGCGCAGTAAAAAAGCGGCGTGGGGCGGAACTGCCGACAAGAAAAATCCGTTCGTCGTCATGGAAGAACACGCCAAGCGCGAGATTGCCGAACTGGAAAAAATCGAGAAACCGAGCTTTTGGATTGACAAAGATAGCGCTGCAAATCTGGATTTCAAGGATTCGACGCGTTACGAAAAATACAAGGATCGCAATTTGCGCATAAATATGAAAAATGATAATAGCAAGTCGCGTCGCGTGCTGATTAGGGCAGAGGACTTGTCGATCGGATTCGCGACTCCCCTGTTTCATGGCAAGAATTTTGAGTTGTCTGAGAATGATATTTTGGAGATTCATGGGCGAAATGGCGCGGGAAAAACCACATTGATCAAGGCGATTTTGGGCGACCCTGCCGTCAAGATTTTTCATGGCTCGGTCTTTCTCGATCCGCATGCGCGCGTCGGAATTTATCGCCAAGAGGTCGATAACTCGCTGTTTAATTTGAATTTACATGACGCGATTGAGCAGATTTATACGGTGCAAAAACAGGACATTTCCGAAACAAAAGTTCGCAAACTCGCCAATGATTATCTGTTTAGCGAGTCAGATTTGGCGGTTTTGGTGAAAAATCTATCTGGCGGACAAAAAGCGCGGCTGCAAATTATCGCTATGTTATCGAACGACCCGAACTTGCTGATTTTAGACGAGCCAACTTCACACCTTGATTTGCCGAGTATCGAAGAGCTAGAAACGGCGTTGGAAAAATATTCTGGCGCGGTTTTATATATTTCGCATGATGATTATTTTCGACGAATTTTGAGAGGGGAAGTTGTAGAGATTTGAGAATTACTATACCTCCAGAGTTTACTTTTTACTTCACTAACCAAAAGTATATAACATACAGCCAGCCAAGCAAACCGTGAAAAATCGCCCAGCCTATGCTTTGGTATGTCGTATAACTGATTACTATAGCAAGAACAGAACCAAAACCAATACCTGTTTTAACAGTTTTCTTGATAACCGTCTTACCGCTCTTTTGCTCTTGCTTGATTTTCTCAATTTGAGCCAATTCAGCTTTGGTGTAAACAGTATTTTTCATATTTTTTATTATATCACAAAAAGGGATTATAAATTATTTGCATCAATCAAAAATAACCCGAGATTATTCGGGCTATTTTATTTCTTAGTGTAGCTAAATTATTATTTTTTAACAAAGTTAAAGAAGTGATATACGTTTGTAGTAATAGCACCTACGCTATTAGGTGTATCATAATAATAGCATCGCTCTTCGGCGAACGCCTCTTTAAGTTCGTCTGTATTATAATCTTCACATAGCGAATCGCTCTGGACTGATGCAAAATATTTCCATTCGCTATCGTTGCCTATCCTATAAAACATGGCAACTGCGTCATCAAATTCACCAGCGCCAGTTCTAATATGCGTCTTTGCGCGCCAAATATCATTACCATTTGAACTCTCATTTGAATAATTAACACTTATAAGATCGCCTAATTTTTTATCTGGAAAACTCGTCTTCAATTCACTCAACACATTTTTCAAATATTCAGCGCTATTGATAGTGGCAGTATCTTCGCCAGATTCGCTAGAAGAGGAGTCGTCGCTCGATTCCGCAGTCTTATCTTTTATTGCATTCAATTCCTCTTGTATCTCGTCATTTTTCAAACCCTGATCATAACTTTGTTTGGCGAATATTCCAGTAAATGTCAGCGACGTCACCAATAATACCGCAAAAATAATGCTTAATATTTTCCAAACATCAGTCTTCTTGGTGTTGACGTTTTTCTCTGGTTGTTCCATGATCTTCTCCTTTCATTAAATGTTTTATATGTGTCGCCCGATCAAAAAAGCGACCATATGTTGTCGCTAAACGTTAACAAATCAGATTCCCGAATGGGCAAAATTTGTTGCATATGATCGCAACTCTTTGCTCATTCAGAATAAAAATATTCCGATCCAATAACGTTTAGCGTTTTTATTATATCACAAGTTCTCACAAAACAACATTATTCCCGCTAAATGCATTTTTAATGAAAATACTCTGTTAAAATATTTTACGACATTAAGTTTTTATGAAAAAGATGATTGTGTATACGTCTTGCTTTAAGGAAAAAATCGCATTTCACCTCTATTAAATACTATCATTCTAAACTTGTTTCAGAATCTATAAAACATGACGAAAAAACATTGATTACAAAAAATAGGCAAAAATGGTTTTTACCAAAAATCATTGTAAAAATGTCATGCAAAACACGGGCGAGTTGATCGGGCGAGAATTTAATTTTTTAATAATTAAATCAAAAATCACTAGACACTTTGAGATGAAGTTGAGACGCAGAAGAGAATTGATTTTTTGCGCGTTAGTTAACGTCGCACAATATATCTTTTACGTCGTTAAAGAAGACGTAACTGGGGTCGGATCTAGATTTTTCAAATCTAGCAAATCGCCGCGCCAACTGCTAATTTGAACCAAAAAAATAATTCTGTCGCTTTCGGGCAAGTGCGCCTCTTTCTCATTTATCATAATTCTATTATTAAAATCCAGCCATTTTATAAAACTTAGATTTACTGGGGTCAATCTGTTAGCTGATTAAAGGTCGATCATAGTCCGATTCGTAGCCATACTCACAACAATTTGACGTTTTAGAATTTTTATTATTTTATAATATTTTTGACAATAACAATATTTTATTATTAAATAAATAATTATTTATTTGCTCACCATGAAGTTTTCCACAGCCTTCCCCACTACCACTGTAAAAATCAAATTCATTTGACAATTTACACATTTTATTATATTCTTACAAAACTCCCCTAACCCATCGAACAAACAATCTATTCCTCACCTCTGTTACGCGAAAAATCCACCTCTGTTATTTCCAATACGCCTTCCCCATCACGCGACAATCCACATAGCTAGGTGTGATCTGATTTTGATCCAAATATTTTATCATGGTCGTCATATCGGCAGCCTGCGACGACGGATCGCGATCAATGTGCGCCATAAACGGATATTCCCTGTCCGCCAGATAGAAATTTACATAGCGAATCGCACCTGCTGGAATCTCAACTCGATTAACACTTTCGCCTTTTTTATCTAATTCCGACGACACGCGCCCAACAAATTCCAAAAAATTCGTCGAAGTCATCGCGCCGTCGCTACTGCCAACACCGCTGTTATCTATAATCTGAATACTCGGCTCGGCAAAAAAGTTCTTCGCAAAAACTATACCGCTCTCATCAACATAATTCGTTTTATCGGCGACAGTAAACATCGCCAGCGGTTTGCGAAATTCAAGATTAAGCTGACTATTCATAAGTCCACTTTTAGTGATCTCGGCAGTTTTTATCTCTGGCGCGCCTTGAATCAAAAACCGCACCATATCATCATCGCGACGCGCAAAATCAAATCGTTCAAGCGGATTTTTTCTGAAATATTCGGCTGCCAACTTTTGATATTTACCCACGTCCGACGAACTCAATTTTGAATCGCTGGAAATTTTATTGAGCGAACCATTAAACTCCGACAATAACAATAATCCCAACACGCAAATTACCGCCACGATCAACAAAATTCCGCCTAATTTTCGACGGCGCTGGCGCAAAGTTCGCTCTTTCTGGCGCTCGGTTTTTTGACGTTGCTCATCGTTAAGATTAGTTAAAGTTGTGCCGCGACGATAATTCTGAAAAACCGAATCTGTCGCCGTAAAATCGCTACGTCGTCGCGTCGGCTCATCTTTTTTCTTTTTTTCGCCACACCCAATCCCACCAAAAACTTTCACTATTTTTCTCCTTTCTGCCTACTTTTTTGCGACTTTTTCGCCACATCAAAAATCATTTCAATAATTTCGTTCAGCGCGTTCGGACGAGCAAATTTTAACAAATTCGCACTGAATTTTTCGCGCAATTCCGAATCGCCAGCCAGTTTTTTAATCGCATTCAATAAAATCTCTGGCTTCTCGCTAAGATCATCCTGAATAAACATCATCGCCGCATCTGCATTTTCATAAACTCGCGCATTTTTCGTCTGATGATCGCCCGACAGATGCGCATTCGGCACAATAATCACAGCCTTGCCAGCCGCCGCAAGTTCCGCCATCGTCGTCGCGCCAGCTCGTGTCACCACAATATCCGCCGCCGCAATCGCAGGAATATAATCATCAGTCAAAAACTCCACAACGCGAAAATCGGTTTTTTTCAGATCTAGCGATTCAATTTTACTTATATCATTTTTGCCCGACATCAACAAAATCTGCATACCATTTTCAACAAGTTTTGGCGCAATTTTTGCCGTTACGCGATTTAATCCGCGCGCGCCCTGACCACCGCCAGCCACAAAAATCAGCTTTTTCTCCATATCAAACCCCAGCTGTTTTTTTGCCTGATTCTGCTCCGCGTGAGAAAACCTATGCAAACCGTCGCGGATCGGCACGCCAACAAACCTAGTCTTGGATTTTGGATAATCTGGGTAATTTTCAACTGGCGAACCCGTCCCGATCGCCGTGGCAAATTTCGCCAAAATTTTATTCGTTAGTCCAGGTGTCGTATCACTATCATGAATCACTATCGGAATTTTCAAAATATATGCCGCCACGCCGACCGGTAAACAAACAAATCCGCCCTTCAAAAAAATCACATTCGGTCGCCAAATTATCAACTTTACAAAACTCTGCATCACGCCAAATGCAATCTTAAAAATATCAATAAAATTGCGCAGATAAGTTTTGAAAATATGATAACGAATTTTCGTCCACAGCGACAAATTCGCATAACGTCGCCATTTTCCGCTGACAATAATATCAATTCGCGCCGATCCGCCCATCAATTCGCGCGCACGACCAGAGAATTTTCGATCACACCACACGCGAATGTCGACGTGTTTTTTCGGCTCGCGAACTTTTTTAACGACCGCTACGATTGGCGTAATATGACCGCCCGACCCGCCGCCCACGCAGAGGATTTTCATGGTCGCCCCCTTCCTGCTCTTTAATTTTTCGATGAACCGTATATCGCGACACACCAAAAACCAGCCCGAGTCCCGACATAATAAACAGCATTGATGTGCCGCCAAAGCTCACCAACGGCAACGTGATTCCAGTTAGCGGAATAATATGCGTCATTGCGCCAATATTCAAAACCACGTGCGCCGCTAACCAACCAAAAACGCCCGCCACAATCAATCGCAAATACGCATTTTCCAAAAAATCCACCTTGTCAATGATTCGTTTCAACAAAAATGCAATAAGTAAAATCAAAATAATTACCCCGAAAAATCCAAACATTTCACCAATGATTGCAAAAATTGAATCGTGTATCGCCATCGGAAGCCAGCCAAAAGCCTGAATTGATTGTCCAAGTCCGCGCCCAAAAAATCCGCCCGACCCAAGCGCAATCGCCGCCTGTTCTATGTGATAATTTCCCGCTTCACTGCCGTCGCCCAAAAAAGTCGCCATGCGTGCCAAACGGTGTGGCGCAACTAAAATTGACATAACACCCAACGCCACAATCACCGCCACGATCGCAAATAATTTTCGCCCACTCACCCCTGCAATCACCAGTTGAGATAACACGATCGCGATCAACGCAACGCCAGTTCCCAGATCTTTCTGCATGATAACGATAACAAACAACGACAAGAACAAA
>JAISHL010000060.1 GCA_031262565.1 Candidatus Nomurabacteria bacterium
AAACCACACAAACTCACCAAAAGTTGCAAAACTGCACCCAAAACCACGCCCAACGCCACGCCCATAATTCCGCCCGCAAAAATCTCGTGTCCAAAAATCGTGATACCATTTGTAAACCACAGCGCGCCGATGATAATGCCGACGTTGTAGATCACTGGCGACAGCGTAAAGAAGACGAACCGCCCGACCGCCTGCTGAATCGACGCGATTATCGCCGCAATTGCAAACAAAAACGGATTTATCGCGATCACGCGCATCATTGATACCGCCAACGCCTGACCAGATTCAGACAAGCCTGGACCGACCAAATATTTCACCAACCACGGCGCAAAAATCATGATTAAAATTGATGCCACCAACGTAATTATCGCCATAAAATTCATCACCGAACTACTGAGTTGCCACGCCGAATCGCGATTATTTTTTGCCAATCGCTCGTTAAAAACTGGAATAAACGTAACGGATAACGCCCCAGTCACTAAAATCATGAACATAAAATCGGGAATCGTGAACGCCACAGTGTAAGCATCAATGCCGACTTTGTAAGAATCGAGATACATGCCGTTAAGCAGGCGATCGCGATAAATCCCCAAAACCGCGGAAATCAACGTTGATGCGCCAAGAATTGTCGCCGCAACTTTGATCGGGATCTTACTGTTCGCCCTCGCCAATGCCGCCAAAATCCGATTTTGATGTCGACGCTTTTTAGCTTTTTGAAGATTTTTTTCATCCACTAAATCAACAACCTCAGTCACATCTGTATCTTTTATTTTATCGTCGTTTTCTCGCTTCATACTCTAAATATTTTAGCACAATTCCAAGCAAAACTTAAATTCAGTTGCCAGAAAATTTTGCCAGTTGCTTTTTAATATAATTTTGCCGATTCTGGAAGTTTCGCACCCTTGAAAATCTCTTTAACTTGCTCGGCGTCAAGTGTTTCGTTTTCCAATAGTTTATCTTTGATCTTATCAAGATATTTGCGATTTTCCGTCAAAACAATCCGCGCCCGATTTGCCGCTTCCTCGATCAATTCGTTAATCTCATGATCAATTTCTTCGGCGGTCTTCTCGGAATATGGTTTTTCGCGAGTGATTCGATCCATCATCAAACCGCCTTCATCTTCATGAAAGACTTGATCGCGCAATTTAGATCCCATGCCCTGCTCGATAATCATATCGCGCGCCACCGCTGTTGCATTACGTAAATCCGAACCTGCGCCAGTCGTAATCTTGTCACGCCCATAAACAATTTCCTCAGCGATTCGCCCGCCCAACGCTCGCGCCAAAATATCCTTGAACTCAACAACACTCGTATATGGTCGATCTTCTGGCGGCAAAGTCCAAGTTACACCCCCTGTGCCACCACGAGGAATAATTGTCACTTTGTGAACATCGTCACTATCTGGCAAAACTTGTGCAACCAGCGCATGACCACCTTCGTGATACGCCGTCAATTCGCGATCGTGCTCATTCATAACTTTACTCTTGCGCTCTGGACCGATCGCCACTTTCTCAAACGCCTGTGTCAAATCTTCATTTGTAATTGTTTTGCGATTTTGACGAGCTGCACGAATCGCCGCCTCATTGGCGATATTCGCAAGATCCGCCCCAGACGAACCAGCAGTTTTTGCCGCCAACGCATCCAAATCAATATCTTTCTCGGTCTGCTTTTTCTCAAAATGAACTTTCAAAATCGCCAAACGATCTTTGCGCTCTGGCAGAGATATATTCACCCGACGATCAAATCGCCCTGGGCGGAGCAAAGCTGGATCCAAAACGTCCGCGCGATTTGTTGCTGCTAAAACGATAACTGTTTGCTTATCCTCAAATCCATCCATTTCAACCAAAATCTGGTTCAAAGTCTGTTCGCGCTCGTCGTGACCGCCACCCATACCGCTACCACGACGACGACCAACTGCGTCAATTTCATCTATGAAGATGATGCATGGTGAATTTTTCTTGGCTTTTTCAAACAAGTCACGCACGCGACTCGCACCAACACCAACAAACATTTCCACAAATTCCGAACCGCTGATCGAGAAGAACGGAACACCAGCTTCACCTGCAACTGCACGAGCCAACATTGTTTTGCCAGTTCCTGGAGGGCCAACCAAAAGCACGCCCTTTGGAATCTTTGCGCCAACTTCGGCAAATTTTTTCGGATGTTTCAAAAAGTCAACAACTTCAACTAGATCTTCTTTCGCTTCGTCGTTACCTGCGATTTCAACAAATTTAGTCTGTTTTTTGTCCTTGCCATATAATTTCGCTTTACTGCGCCCAAAGCCCATTGATTGATTATTTTGCGCGCCAGCCGCCCGCATCATCCAGATAAACAAGATAGCAAGCAACACTACTGGTAACAAAATCGACATCACATTCCATATCACGTCCGCCGTCGACAAAGTTGGTTCTGTTGACGAATATTCAACTTTATTCAAATCCAGTCCCTGCTCCGCCGCCGAACTGCCCGTCGGAATGCGCGATTGATAACTCGCCGTTTTCTCAGTTTTTCCTTCGTCATCTTTTTTATAAATCGTCAGCTCATTTCCACTTTCGACAATTTTGGCGATCTTGTCTTCGTTGACTTGTTGGACTAACTTCGAGAAAGAAATTTCCTCTAAACTGTTGTCACCTCGCACCGCCGCCAAAACTGCAAGCACGATAAAGATGATTAATGCATAAAAAATTACGTTTTTGAATCGACGATTCCCCTTTTTCGATTCGGGCGCGCCACCCGCTGGTTTATTAGAATTTGGTTTCATGATGAATATTTTAGCACATAAAATTCTTTTTCGTAACTACAATCTCGCGTTTTTTTGCAAAAAATTCGTAATTTCCAACTTGTGTCATCTTATTTTGTCGTGCGGTTTTTATAAATAACAACAACTGATCTAATTGCGGAGTCGTTAAATCGTGTTCCGTCACTTCGCGCAAAATCTCAATCGCCACGTTTTCGAGCAACATAGTGAAAAAATAACGTGAAAGCTCGGGATTTTGAGGAGTTTTTTTCTTAATCTCCGCCTCAATTTCGGCGCGCAAAACTCGCTGTTTTTGGCAAAGTTCTAAAAGTTGCGTTTTTTGTCGTGGTGTAATTTTAACTAAAAAATCTCGCACGCGATTACGAAAATAATTCGGCGAAAAATTCGTCGCGTCCTCAATCCAGTTCAAATCATGTTCAATCGCATAGCTTACAATCTCGGATTTTGTCATATTTAACAGTGGTCGTAAAACGTTTCCCGACATCGGCGCAAGACCTCGCCAACCCGTGCCACGTATCAAATTTATCACCACGGTCTCCAATAAATCGTCCTGATGATGCGCCGTAACAATCTTGGCTGGCGGGACGATATTTGACAAAAACTCATACCGTTTTTCGCGCGCCAACTCTTCATTGCAACTTTTTGCTAAATTTCCCTCGCCAAGCACAAATTCTACCCCATATTCAGCCGCCAAATCGCGCACAAATTCCGCGTCCTTATGCGATTCTTCACCTCTGATTCCATGGTCAAAATGCGCCACGATAAAATCATCAGGAAAAATCGCCTCAGTCAAAAGCTCACCACGTGCCACCTTATCTAACATTACAACCGAATCAACACCGCCGCTAACCGCCAAGATATATTTTGAGCCACTCCCTCTCATAAAAATTCCAGATTAAAAATCCTGCAAAACAGCAATAACTGAACTATCTATCTCATAACCAGCGAAACAATCACCAACTCCAACTTGACCGTTGACACGAATTCCCGAGCTCAGAACGCGATCATTAACAACTTTACCTTGAAAATTCCGCGCATAACCATACTCAATAGTTGAAAAGTAATCCAATACGGCGTTTTTCTTCTCTTCGTCATTCATCTCTTTATCAGATAATGCATCCCAGATCTTATCGGCAATTTGCATTAAGCGCGTTAAGTTTTCGGCTGGCGACAACGATACAATGTTAACGTCAGCTTCCGCGGCACGTTGCTTCTGTTGTTCAATATTTCCGCTATATTCTTGATCACCAAGACACGATACGACAATACTCTTCGCCTGATCGCGATTTTTCCCAATAATATCTTCAACGTCATTATCTAGAACGAATTTTTCATTAATATAAACTTCGTCATTATATGGCAACTTAGTTTGCAAAAGCTCTGCTAATTTTTTTATATATGCCAGCGCCTGCTCGGAATTTTCTATGTCACGCAAAGTTTCCAGCGAAATATGATCAACGCCACCTTTTTTTTGCTCTTGTTCAATCCAATCGTGGAATTTCTGTTTTTTAATATCTGCTTGCGTTAAAGCATTAGGCTGATTAACGGTAATGTAAGAATTATCGTTATCTACTAAGCCCTTTGGTAGTTTCTCCATGATAAGCTAAACCTCTTCCTTGACAATCTCTTAAAATTTCTACATAAGGTATACCACGCCAACACAAAAAAGTCAACGTGGTTTTCAAAAAATAGCCAGAATAAATCTGACTATTTTATTTAGCGTATACTACAACCTAGCGCTTAAACGGCTTCGCTAACTTAATCGCTGGATCTGCGTCCGCGATACGTAGCAATTCGTTATATTTCGCCACGCGATCTGAGCGCGACATCGAGCCAGTTTTGATCTGACCACAGTTCAAGCCAACCGCCAAGTGCGCGATCGTTACGTCCTCAGTTTCACCCGAGCGGTGCGACATAACACAAGTAAAATTATTCTCATGTGCCAATTTGACCGCTGCAATCGTTTCCGACAACGAACCAATCTGATTGACTTTAATCAAGATTGAATTTGCCGCCTTCTCGTCGATGCCGCGTTGCAATAATTTAGTATTCGTCACGAACAAGTCGTCGCCAACGATCTGGGTTTTATCGCCAACCGCCGCCGTAAATTTCGTCCAAGTCGCCCAGTCGCCTTCCGCCAAACCGTCCTCGATCGACACGATTGGATAATCTGCCAACATTTTTTCATAGAACGAAATCATCTCGTCGCCAGTGCGCGCTTTATTATCTGCGCGCATTACATACATGGTTTTTTTGACAAACGCGCCGTCAGATGTCTTGGTGTCTTGCGGCTTGTAAAACTCGCTCGACGCTGCATCAATCGCCAAAACAATATCTTTACCCAATTCATAACCAGCATTCTTAACTGCCTCCGCGATCAAAGCAAATGGTTCTTCGTTGCCCTCTGTTACGTTTGGCGCATAACCACCCTCGTCGCCAACAGTAGTTTTATAACCATGCGCTTTCATAACTTTCGCCAAAGCATGGAAAATCTCCGCACCCATGCGAACAGCGTCAGCAATATTATCTGCACCGATTGGAATAATCATGTATTCCTGAATATCTGTCGCCCAAGCTGCATGCGCACCGCCATTTGAAACGTTCATCATCGGCAGTGGCAAGCTAACTTCGCTTGTGCCTGAAATTTTTGCAATGTATTTATAAAGTGGCAAATTTTCTGACTTCGCCTGAGCTTTCGCGACCGCTAAAGATACCGCCAAAATTGCATTTGCGCCAAGTTTTGACTTATTCTCAGTTCCGTCCAAGTCAATCATCATCTGGTCAATTTTTGCTTGATCTGATGCATCTTGACCGATCAAAGCCTCCGCAATCGCGCCGTTAACGTTTGCAACCGCAGTTAAAACGCCCTTACCACCATATTTCGACTCATCGCCATCGCGCAACTCCAAAGCTTCACCTGAACCAGTCGACGCGCCCGACGGCACAATCGCACAGCCCTTAGAGCCGTCCTCTAGCTCAACGTGAGCTTCCACCGTTGGATTACCACGACTATCAAGAACTTGAAGCGCGTGTATTAACGTAATTTTCGCCATAAAAATTCCTCCTTTATTAACCGTCATATTGTATCGCACAAAAATCATTTGCGCAACTGGCAATGTATGTGTTATAATTTAAGCATAATAGAATTGAAAGGAAATAAAAAATGGTTAATAAAATAACAGTAGTAGGAGCAGGATTTGTTGGCTCAACTATTGCATACACGTTGACGCTTAATGCGGTAGCGAGCGAAATTTTACTAGTTGACGTAGCTGTCGATAAAGCCGACGGTGAAGCGATGGATATTGATCACGCCACACCGTTTGTTACCAATACTAAGGTTGCGTCTGGCTCATACGCAGATTCAGCAAACTCTGACATTATAGTTATTACAGCTGGAACAAATCAAAAGCCAGGCGAAACACGTATGGATATGGTTGGTCGCAATGCAAAAATTATGCGCTCAGTCGTCGAAGAAGTTGTCAAATATTCGCCGAACACAATTTTATTAGTCGTATCAAATCCAGTTGACGTAATGACGCAAATTGCGTTAGATGTTAGCGGTTTTCCTAAAAATCGCGTGATCGGATCAGGCACCAACCTAGATTCAGCGCGTTTTCGCTATATTTTATCGCAGAAATTCGGCGTCGATCCACATTCAATCAATGCCTATATCCTAGGCGAACATGGCGACAGCGAGTTTCCAGTGTGGAGCAAAGTTTATATTGGTGGTATGGGCATCAATGAAGCCTCGGATACTTTTGGAGGCGTCATGAAGAATGAAGATTACGTGACTATTGCTGACGAAGTAAAAAATTCGGCATATGAAATTATTGATCGTAAAGGCGCAACTTATTATGGCATTGCCGCGTCGGTGTCGCAAATTTGCCGTGCAATTTTACGCAACGAAAAAACCATCCTTCCACTTAGCGTGCCACTTGATGGACAATATAACTTAAACAATGTTTATTTAAGTTTACCAGTCGTAGTTGGGCAATATGGAATTGAAAAAATTTTGACACCACAGATCTCAGAAGAAGAACTTGGCAAATTATATAATAGCGCACATGTAATTCAAGATGCTTATAATTCAGTAAAACAAGGAGGTTCATTATGACAAAAATAGCATTTATCGACGCGTCCGCACAAGACAAGGCGTTTTTTGAGGAAAAATTAAGCGACCACGAGCTAGAATTTGTCACGAGCGACCGCTGGCGAACCATCAATCCGCAAGTCGAAGTTTTGTCGGTTTTTGTCGATTTTAATGTAACGCGCGACATTATCGACGTTTTGCCCGATCTGAAAATGATAACTTGCCGTTCAAGTGGCTATAATAATATTGACTTAGTCGCCGCCAAAGAGCGTGGTATTATTGTTGCTAATACGCCTGGATATGGCGCGTCGAGTGTGGCTGAATATGCTATGACTT
>JAISHL010000079.1 GCA_031262565.1 Candidatus Nomurabacteria bacterium
CAGGAGTCTGACGCGTCGTTGATCGGTCCAGTGCGTAGTGTGCGACCGTATTATTTGGAATGGGCGGCGGCATTCGATCCAGCCGTGGCGCACGTTGGCGGCTCACAGAAGGCGCTCAATATGGCGACTAGTGGTCAATACGGGGTTGACCTTGATCAGTTCTATAACGACTCTGCGTATTGGCGAGCGAAAGATCGTCGCGCGCCACACAATGTTTATACAGACATGCAACATTTGTTGGATTTGGCGAAAACAAAAGGCAAAACCAGCTCGAATTTTACGGGTTGGACGCGACAAGATGGCAAACCAGCCGATTGCACTCCGTGTGCTGAAAATGAAAAATGCGATCCTTGCGCGGAGTCGGCGACAAATATCAGTCTTGAATTGTCATATAGTGCATATAACGTTTCGTATATATGGGACAAGGAAACTAATACCTACAAGCGAAGCGTCGCTGGAAAACCGCACGAAGATCGCGAAAAAGGGCAGATTTCGCCTGATGTGGTGATTGCGTTGCGTTCAAATTATAGTCAAGATGGAATTTATTCGGTATATCAAACGACAGGTTCGGGCGATTGTTATGTTTTTCAAAATGGCACAGTAATTGAGGGTAAATGGTCGCGCAGTAGCGACAAAGAAATGCTGAAATTTACCGACAAAAACGGCGAAGAAATCAAGCTTAATGTGGGGCAAACTTGGATTACGGCGGTTGGGCAAAATAAGAAAGTGTCGTGGAATTAAAATTTATGTCGGGGTGGTTAAATGTCGGATTATGACGAGCCAGTAGTAATTCACGCGAGTGATTTTTATCGCAAATGGCTGACGCGGAATTTGTCGATATTTATTGTGATCCAGCTTTTGGCGGCGACGATTATCGCCATCATGTTTTATCTGTTAACCACACATACATCGCTGGAAATTTTCATGATTTTCTGCATTTGCATGATAAGTTTTTTTGTTATGGAAACGGTCGTTGGTGCTTTGATAATTAAAAAAACCGCCAAACCGATCATGATCGTATCGCAAAAAATTAGCAATAACTTGGACAATAACGACCCAGAAATTGACAAAAACGGCATGCGATATTTTTTGGATGAGATTGGAAAAACGGAGCAAAAAACTAATGTTCCGATTGCGACAAATAATGGTATGTTGCAAAAAATCATGGACTCGTTGCCGATTGGCATAATCGCGTTTGATCGTAACGGAAAAATCATCATGGCGAATAATTTAGCGCCGACATATATAGATGAAACTGGTGAAACGAAGATGCAACTTGATTTTCGCACGGCAAATTGCTCGTTTGACGATTGGCTGATCTGGGCGACAGAAAACAGAATCTCTGATGAAAAAGTTTGGAATAGAATCGAAGATACGACGCCGAATAACGTGGCTTCGCGGCGGATTTTTGATGTGATTGCACATTATTATAAAAACGCAACTAATGGGATTGAAACGATCGTCATTACGGTTGATCGGACGGCGGAATATGAGGACGAGGAAGATAGCGTGAGTTTTATTGCGCTGGCGGCTCACGAGTTGCGCGCGCCGATTACGGTCGTGCGAGGCTATCTGGATGTTTTGTCGCAAAAAATGGATAGCTCGACGAGTCCTGAGATCAAGAAAATTATTGAGCGAATTGCGAACGGTGCGAATAGTTTGAGTGGCTATATTACGAATATGTTGAGCATTAGTCGTTACGAGCACGAGGATTTGAAATTAAATATTACTGAGTTGTCAATTGTAAAAATTATCAATAATATCAGTGATAGCGTGGGTTTGAGTGCGCATACGATGAATCGACGGCTGATTTTTGAAATTCCGAGTGATTTGCCAACTGTGGCGGCTGATTTGTCGTTAATCAGCGAAGTTCTGACGAATTTGATCGGCAATGCTATAAAATATAGTCCAGACGGCGGAGCGATTATAATTCGCGCAGAAAAAACCAGCGACAATTTTGTGACGCTATCGGTACAGGATCACGGCGTTGGTATGCCTGAAAACGTCATGAAAAATCTGTTCAGCAAATTTTATCGTAGTCATAAAAGCAAAAATGTTAGTTCGGGAACTGGCTTGGGATTATATATTTCGCGGGCGATTATTAAAAATCATGGTGGCGAAATCGGCGTGGATTCTGTGGAGGGGAAAGGTTCGACATTTTTCTTCACGTTGCCGATTTTTGCCAAATACGACGATATAAAAACCAAAAAAACCGATTTTACGATTCAAACTCACTCAAAAATTATTCACTAGCAAGTTTTGGCTATCGCAAATGTTTATGGTATAATTAAAAACATGGAAGAAAATTCAGCGACAAATGGTATTCAGAACGAGAAAATCTTAATTGTAGAAGACGATGTAATAATTGGCGAGTTGTATGTCAATAGTCTGTCGGAGTTGGGCTATCAAGTAACTTGGGCGCGCGACGGCAAAAGTGGTTTGGCGGCAGCGCTACAAGAAACTTATGACATTATTTTGCTTGATATTATGATGCCTGGAAAAAATGGCGCGACAGTTTTGAAAGAGTTGCGTGGTAATGGCGATAAAGTTCCAAATTCTAAGGTGATTGTCTTCACGAATTTGGCACAAGATGATGAAACGCGCGACGCAATGAGCGAATACGCAGACGATTATTTGATCAAAGCCGACATTACGCCGCGTCAATTGATTGCAAAAATAAATCAGCTCTTGTCGAAAAACGAATAAAATGATAAAATGTAGACATGGTCTCATCGTCTAACGGTTAGGACATCAGGTTCTCATCCTGACAATTCGGGTTCGATTCCCGGTGAGATCACCATGAAAATTATCAAGACATCCCGCGATGTCTTTTTTGGAATATGATACAATGTAAATATGGTACAGTGGACTATAGAGTTAGTTATAAACGATGATTTTATCGCATTAGATAAACCAGAAGAACAAAAGGAATTTTGTCAAATTATTTCAAAAATTGAAAATCAAGAATTAGTCAAAATCGATAAAAACAATGAGATATATTTTCAAGAATATTTATTTCAAATTCAATCCTCTATACCAAAAGCCGTGAGTAAGCAAGATTTGCTAGATATTTACGAAAAACTAAACAATTTTTTGGAATTATATCAAAATGAATCTGATCGTATTATCGCGTATTTTTTCGGAGTATTAATTTGGATATCATACGCATTATCGATTGATGCTGAGAATGATTTTGATAGATATATGGATTTTGTAGTAAAAAATAATTTTCATATTGGAGGATTTCTCGAAAATTTTGTGACTATTAAAAATATTAAACAAGAAGATTATATCGACCCAAAATATTTTTATATTTTAATTGGACTGCATATTAAACCCTGTCTTACTACATTAGGACAAAAAAATGTAAACCAAATTTTACCCGAATTTTATAAACTTTTAGATTTAGATTATAAGAAAAGTAAAATAAATTATTTATATCGTCTTTACGTTTTTCAAACAGAGAAAACGCCACTTATATCTCGTGGAGAATCAACGCAGTATGTAAAAAGTATAGTTATTAAAACTATCCATTTGACCAATAGTCCGACCAACGATTTTGCGAAAGAGTGCGTTAAAAATTTAGCGCGAGAAGCAGAAAATATCTGGCGCGAAAAAAATGATATACCCAAAATTAATGAGGGTTGGAGTTCGGAAATGGCATTATTCAGAGAAATTCATAGCGCACTTGAATCGTTTGACGTAGACGTTAAACATCATGTAAGATTAAGTTTTTTGGGTCAACAACATTATGATATCTATATTCCAAAACATAAAATTGCTATTGAATATCAGGGCGATCAGCATTTTCGACCTGTTGATTTTTTCGGTGGTGAAAAAGTGTTTAAACAAAACCAAGAGCGAGATTTACGCAAAAAACAATTATCTAAGAAAAATGACATAAAACTTATTGAAGTATTACCTGATTACCATATCAATAGTTTAATTAAAACGGTTCTTGAAA
>JAISHL010000047.1 GCA_031262565.1 Candidatus Nomurabacteria bacterium
TCACCGCTTGCTCTAAAATTCCATTTTTATAAATCAGCGCCATCGCCAAGCCGTCCATTTTAATATCGCAAAACAAACCGTCGCTCAATAAATCCGCATTATTATCTGGCAATTTATCGTAAAAATTCTGCGCACGTTCCAACCAAGCATCAACTTCTTCGCCCGAAAAAACATCCGCCAGCGAAATCATACGCGCGTCGTGGCGAACTTTTTGAAACTTATCGAGCGCCACGCCAGCAACTTTTTGCGTCGGCGAATCAGGCGTAATTAGCTCGGGATATTGCTCTTCAATTTGCGCTAATTCATGTTTTAGCGAATCCGCCGCCGCTTCGCTCATTGTCGACTCGTCCAAAACGTGATAATGATAACGATAATCATTAATCAACTCGCGCAATTTCGCCACCCGATCTTTAATTTCCTCCATATTTTTCATATCAACCATTTTACTACATTTTCATCTCTTTGAACGCGGCGTGAAGTAACCATAGCAACGTCTGGTAATATTTCACTTTATCTGTTGCATGAAATTTTACATTAGCCTTCTGATTCCATGCCAGCGGCGAAAAGATATAGAGAACATTATCAACAACCTCGATATTCACCTCAAACGGCACGGCTGCGAGTTGCTCCATATATTTCGGATTTAATAGCTCCAAACTCGTCGCTTGCTCGGCTGATGTTGCAAAAACCCGATAAGCTTTATTAAAATCTTGCCACTCCGTCGAAACTTCGCGTAAGCCGTGTGCTTTTGTAAGAGCTTTTCTTCGCAAAACTAATATGTCGCCATAACTTCGCGGCAACGTCGCCTGCGCAATTATATATGATTGCGCATATTGAGTATTCGCATTTGGGTTATACGTGTAAATTTGCGTCAAAATATTATCAAAAGTGCCTTTTATCCAGCCGATACAATGATTATTAACATCGGAAACACCAAACTTGCCGTTCTTAAATAACCAACCTCTTTGCGGTAGCAATAGCCAGCCCCAGTCCAAAGAATAATACATGCCGTTTTGCAACGCAAAGTTCATCAGCGACGCATTCATTGTGTTTATATTTGCGGTCGCTGGCAAAATACCGTTCAAGCGCCATTCATTACCAAATCGCATAAATATCCACTGCTCCTCAATTATTGATGGATTTGGAGCGATTACAGAATTTGTCCTTAAATCAACAATTGCATCATCAGCTTTGGCAGTAAAACCAATCGTAACAGTATCATTTACGCCGTTCGGATCCTGATTAACCTCCGTAATAATCGCCTCCTCAATGACGACATTTCGCACATCATTACGTCGTCCCATCTGCCAAAGCGCCGTCACCATGCACTGCGCATGACCGAGATAATATGGCGACAAATACGCCGACATCGGCGCAACGTTATTCATACTCCAATCGCGCTGATATGCCAAAAAAATCTGCTCGGCACCTTTTATTAGCGCCTCCTCATTCCAACCGCTTGCTTTCAACTCCGCATCCTCTTTTTTGCTGCGGTTGAATTTGCCGAACCAATTATACAGTCCAGCGCCCGCGCCAACCATTGAGCATGGTCCAGCAATAATCAATACCATAGCTATAATCCCACTTCTTATCGTAAAAGCAACGATTAAACCAATAGCTATCAAGATTATCATATAAAGTAAGCCCACGATCCATACCAGCATTTGTCGCGATCGCCACCAGCCAGTATCATCTTTATGTTTTTTCTTATCTATTCGCATCTTTCGCCCCAGTAAATGCATTGGTATATATCCTATTAAGACACCTAGATAAAACAATCCGCCTCCGCCACCACTTCCGCCGCTACTCGACCCGCCACCACCAGCCGCCGCGATTATCGGAATAAAACTCATGAAATCGAACATTATTTACTCTCCTTTGCAATTTTTTGTTTCGGTTTTTTTGATACGGGTGGCGCGGGATCGTCAACTAAATGGCGATAAAGCAGATAAATATACGTCGCACACCAAATAATCGTCAGCGTCGTCAAAATCAGGACGACAATCGGGATCAGCGGCTGCCACGTTAATTTCAGCCAGTTATCAATCAAAATCGCAGGCAGTAAAATCAATAACCACATCACCACAATCGGTAGCGCCATAAAAACCAGTCTGAGAACCAGTTTCAAACGTCGCCCAACCACCAAGTCACCCGCCACTTTGAGTGCCTTAAACGGATACATGCCGGGCAAAGTTACAATCACCAACGCCACCAGTGAACTCGTAATCCAATATAACGTCAACACAATCACAACGACCAACGCACACCACGCCGCCATATTTTCAATCTGAATCCCCGTGTTGATCCAACCAGCCGCCGTCACAGACGCATACGCCAGAAAAACTATCGCCAGTGGCAAAAGTTGCACGACCAAAAAAAGCAAAATCGCGAGCGTCGCAAGAACTGGCGAGCCACTCGAATATAAGCCGTCGCGCAATTTGAGATTTTTTCCACCCTCGCCGTTCACGATTCGCCTGAGCAGCCAAATCAGTGTCAACCAGCCAAACAAAAACAGTAGTGGCGCGATGACTTGTTGAAACGACCCGACCGCGCCATTGCCCGACAATCCATTGGAAACCGCACTTGAAAATAATGTCGTCCATTTATTCAAACCTGTAATTTTCGCCTGATCAACAGCGTCGCGCAAACTCACAAAATTAGACTGGTTCATGACTCCGACAATCACCGCCGACAAAACCGCATACAACAACAGAAACTTTATAAACACTCGTTTATTTTTCCAAATCAATCGCCAAACCTCATCAACGAACGCAAAATATTTTGGCATTTTTAAGCTCCGCTTCGCGTCTTTATGCTTCGTCAAATAAAAACTACGGTGCGGTCGGCGCGATAAAAAATCCCTTTCGCGACGCGAGATTTTTCGCCAAATCTTATCACGAAAAAATCGCCCTATCGCAAATAAAACTCGCACCAAAACGCCGTGGCGTGGCGGTTTTTTATCTGCCAATTTCTGCATTTTCAGCTTCAATTTCGCGCGTTTTTTGGCGATTTTTTGACTATATTTATCATTTTTATCAGCCCGAACTCGCCCCGAATTCTTCTTTTCTTTCGCGGGATCCGAAATAGTTTTTGAGCGATTCGCTTTCTTCTCGTTACTCATAAAAACATTATAGCAAATTTATTGGAGTTATGATAACAAAAAAGGCATAGCGGAACATATTGATACTTTTTCAAGCGTCATTCTTTTTCTATCCACCAAAATTTGTATTTTGGGAGTTTTGGTGGATAGAAATTATTATTTTATCCGAATACTATTATCTATGACTTCAACTTTGTTTTTTAATTATATCATTCTAACCTAGCTAAAATACTTGACAAACCAATTTAACTTTGCTATACTCTTAATACATCACGATGCGGAAGACCCGAACGGAGAAATACCTAAGGTGACTCCGCTTTTTTGATTATCGTCGTTTTTTATAAGCAATTTTTTGCTTGATTGAATCTTTATCGAGAAAATCGTAAAATCCTGGTTTAAGAAATTGACGATATAACGAAGACATCGCCAGTTTACTTGGTGCAAGCAGTCGCTCAAAACGACCTTTCTCTATAAGATATTGCACAGTCTTAAAATAATCGCCATCGCCAGAAACCAAAACAATTTTGTCAAATTTCTCTTTCTCAACTAATTTTTGCATAATCTCAAATACTATATCTGTATCAACATTACCCTTTTTCTTGCCGATCATTGTATCGCTATGCTCACGGAAAATTATGATGAAGCCAGATTCTTGGATTGATTTATAAAGCCCAGCGTAATTATTGTTTACCGCACCAAGAAAATAATATGCCTTATCGACATTATACTTTTCGCTCAAATATCGCCGAAAACGGACTAAATCAACTTTCCAGTTACTTTTCGTTGTCCCTAAACGAAGATTTTGCCCGTCGATAAATGCTTGATTCATAAAATGATTATACCATAAACAATACAGAAGATCTACCGTGTTACTTAAAAATTGCTGTCGCAATACTGACCGATAGTGCCATTACTGATATAATCGTTGGCACTATAAATCTCCTTGTTTCTATTCGTTTTTTAGAGTGATACTTATTGATGGCTTTTTGTTTAACAAGTGGCAATAAAGTAATATGATTGCCGATTGGACTAATACTACGTATCTCTTCACCATCTATTAACTTGATTATCAAACTTATATCATCGTCTTTTAATTCATATTTTTCAATAATTTTGCCAAGCTCCTGCTCAAATTTGTCCATATATTCTTGCGGGTTCATATCGCCACCACGTAATGCGTAGTCCTGTAATTTATTATTAGCGGATTTTTTCAAGTTTTTCAATATATCTGCAAGTTCTTTTTCTAAGGAGAATTTGGGAATTTTTTTGACTCTTCATGGCGCTTATTATACCATAAATTTATTAGGTATCGGTAGTAGATGCCATAGATTTATCTAACACTTTCTTAAAAAACTTATAGTTTTTATCAATCAGCCTATGATAATAATTTGGATTTTTTGGATCTTCATAAATAGCTTTTTGGTCAACTAAAATTTGTACCAACAGCCCTAATGCTTCATTGTGTTGTTTCATTTTATAATAATTACGAGCAATCTGATGACGAGACCACCAGATATCGCCGTCATTTACTAATTTTAAAAACATTGCATTGCCTTTTTCGGGATCGTCCCGACTTACTTTTTTTGCTTGTTCGCGTAGATATAACAGTTGTGATAACCGCGCGGTTTCATTATACTGTTCTCGCGCTTCATCTTTCCAATCCTCTGAGCAATTTTTTAATTTCTCCTGAGCAGCATTGAAGAATTTTTGATTAAATTTTTTAAATTGTGTATCCGAAACATATATGTTTTCATTGGTCACATAGTCTAATTTATAATTTACTGAGGGCTTAACACCTTGCATAAAAATTTCATATGCTGATATTATATCTTCTTTTTCTTTTGACAAAGCTTGCTCGGTATTTTTCGCGTCTTTAAAATGCTTTTTAAGTGAATCATATTTTATATCTTCATTTTCTGTTTCAGAATTGATGGTAGATTTGTTTTTATTTATATTTTTAATAGCCATATCTAATTTTGATGATAAGTCCGTATCATCTTTGAATATTATTTCAA
>JAISHL010000002.1 GCA_031262565.1 Candidatus Nomurabacteria bacterium
ACCAAGCGAAAAAACCCACCAATGGCATAACTTATTTTTCTTTCTTAAAATTTAACATTATCATTACCAACTATTTTACCACAAAACCGCCCATTTCAAGAGCAAAAAATTGCAAAATATGTTAAAATATAGTTATGAGTAAATATTACATCACGACCGCGATTCCTTACGCTAACGCTGCGCCACATATTGGCACGGCAATGGATTATCTTTATGGCGATATTTTGTTGCGCTATCAGACGGAGATTCTGAAGAATGAGGCGTTGATGTCAATCGGAACAGACGAACATGGTGCAAAAATTGCCCAAAAAGCCGCTGATCAAGGGTTAACTCCGCAAGAATTTGTCGATAATTTGCAACCAGAATTTGTAAAAATGCGCAAGGCGATGAATCTGGATTTTGACCATATCGTGAACGTGCGAACGACCGATCCTGATCACGTGCGACGCGTGCAGGAAATTTGGCGAAAATTGGACGCGGCTGGTGTGATTTACAAATCAACTTATGAGGGTTGGTATTGTGTCGGTTGCGAGGCTTTTTTGACGGAAACCGAGGCTAAATCAATAAATTATACTTGTCCAGATCACAATAAACCGCTGGAAAAAATCTCCGAGGATAATTATTATCTGAAAGTTTCCAAATTTACCGAGCAAATTCGCGATTTTGCAGCGAATAATATTGTTCCAGCGTGGCGCGGTAAGGAGATTTTGGAGTTGATTAAAAATGGCGCACAGGACGTGTCAATCTCGCGCCCGAAAGAGAAGCTGACTTGGGGAATTCCCGTGCCAGATGACGATTCGCAGGTGATGTATGTCTGGGTTGACGCGCTGTCAAATTATATCACGGCGCTGGGTTATCCTGATAATAACGTCATTGCGAGTGCGACGAAGCAATCTAATGATTGTCATTCTGAACTCGTTTCAGAATCTAGTAAAGAGAATGCGGAGATCCTGAAGCAAGTTCAGGATGACAATAGTATGGATTTTTGGCCAGCCGATGTGCAGATTATCGGAAAAGACATTTTGCGTTTTCATGCGATTATTTGGCCAGCGATTTTGTTGGCTTTGGGCTTGGATTTGCCGAAGAAAATCTTAGTGCATGGACATATTTTGAACGGCGGTGCAAAAATGAGCAAGTCGCTCGGTAACGTCGTCAGTCCGCTCGAAATTATTGAAAAATACGGCACGGATGCGTTTCGCTATTACTTCTCGCGCCATATTCCGACTTTTGATGATGGTGATTTTACATGGGAAAAGTTTGAAAATGCGTATAACGGTGAGCTGGCGAATGATCTGGGAAATTTAGTGTCGCGCGTGGCGAATATGGTGAAAAAATATTGGAACGGCGATTTAACTAAAGTTGATAAAAGTATTCTAGGATTTTTTGGCTATGACCATAATCACAATCGCATCAGAAAGAATCACCCATACGGATATTATTATGCTGGCACAGATAAAGAAACGAGCGAGAAAGCTAAAGATACTAATGAAATGGAGCAATTGAATATTAACGGCTGGATAGATTCTGATTGGGTTTACATTCAGAATATGAATAAATACATTGACGATAAAAGACCATGGAGTTTAGCAAAAGATGACAATACGAAAGAGTTATCGGAAGTGTTAAGTAAATTAGTAAACGGCATTTTAGAACTTCCAGGATATATTGCGCCATATATGCCAGAAACGTTTTCTAAGATCCGCGAAATTTTCGGTGGCGAAAAACTACCAGATGAGATCCCGATTCTCTTCCCGAAAAAATACCTACACACTACTGCGCCAAAGCACCAATAAAATTGACAAAAACGCAATAGTTTGATATAATAAAAAGATGAGCCAAAATTCACCAGAGATTATGAAGCGCGCCAAATGGGTGCCGTTATCTGAACTGCCGAAGCAATCGGATTTAGAGTTTGAGCTTAATCCCTGTGATGATTTTAATGACGCTCTCGAAGAGGCTAAAAAAGACGAATCGATGTCAGATTTTGAGCGACACTTATTGAATCTTGCGCAACAAGGACTGAAAAATGCGCCACCTATGAAAGCGTTTGATCCGTCAGCTTTTCGTGATTTTCCTCTACTGATGGGCAATTTTCGTTTTCCATATAATATCAATACTGGCGAACCTACAATTGATTTGAACCACATTATGATCAATCGCAAGCTGATGCGCGCAATGAATCTGGTCGCTATGTTCACGGGCTCGACATTGAGCGAATTTCATGGGGGGGGGGTCGGAATATGAGGATACAATCAACGGAAATAGTCAAGGCGGGATCATGTCGGCTACATCGGTGCGTAGTCGATGCGTTAAAAAACCAGATGCGCCGAACAGCGATTTTACGTTTTTTAACACTTCAGAAAGAGCAATAAAATTAGGTTTTGGTAAGCCGATTGTTGATCATCAATTAAATCGCACAGCCATTAACGAGCGCGTTGCTCAACTTAAAGAAAAATATCCAAATGAAGAAAATTTGAATGACAAAGCTTGGGCGATGGCGTTGGACGAGAATTTGCGACGATCAATTGGGCGATCGGGGACAAAGTTTTTAACAGATTTAAAGGTATTCAACAGTGCGCTCGATACATTTGTATCTATTTTTGACTTAACGCCACCAAGTTATCCTTTTACGTATCCTATGTGGTATGCGCTTAATTTTGTTGTTCCTGTGCTAGAAGGCAGGAAAAATGGGAATTATGAGCAGATTCGATTTTCGTTGTTTCCGCCCGGATCAGCACATTACGATAACGCCGTGGCTCTTAACGCGATGACGCGCGCGACGACCTTGATTAAGTATAAAAAATAGTCAATTTATGGTATAATTTGGTATATGGAAAAGTTTGCTATTTTGATTGCGGAGCTTGTTAAGCGATTGTTTAATATTGACGTTGAAGTTGAGCTGTCGCGTCCTGATCCGAAATTTGGCGATTTTGCGACTAATGTGGCGATGAAGCTGGCGGGACAATTGCATCAAAATCCGCGCGAAGTCGCAGAGAAACTTGTCGCGGAGCTGAAAGAAAGTAATTTGTCATTGTCGGATTCATTCCGACAATCCAGCGATAAACTAGATTACCCGAATAAATCGGGTAATGACGAAACTGGGGTATTATTGAGAGATGATAACGTTAGTCAGGATGACAATAATAACAGCATAAAGTTATTCTCCGACGTCACTATTGCTGGTCCGGGGTTTATAAACTTGCGTTTATCGGATGAATTTTTGGTGCAGGAATTTAGCAAAATGACTATCGCGCCCGAAAAATATGGAAAATCCACACAATACGCGGGCAAAAGTGTTGTCACGGAATTTTCCGACCCCAATCCGTTCAAAGAGCTTCACGTCGGTCATCTCTATACCACGATCATTGGCGAGGCGATTTCGCGATTGATCGAACAAGCGGGCGGCGAAGTCCACCGAGTGAATTTTGGCGGCGATGTTGGACTGCACGTAGCGAAAGCGATGTGGGGCATCATTCAAAATTTGGACGGCGAAAATCCAGAACAATTTGCGAAAATCGCCGAAGATGAACGTGCACCGTTTTTGGCAAAAAGTTATGTGGCTGGCGCGAATGCTTATGAGGACGACGCGACCGCGCATGATCAAATTGTCGAATATAACAAGCGTGTTTATGATGTGCAAAATACGGATGATCACGAATCGCCGTTTGCGCAGATTTACTGGCTGGGGCGAACTTGGAGCTACGATTATTTCAACGATTTTTATCAGAAAATCGGCATGAAGTTTGAAAAATTTTACCCTGAAAGTGAAACGGCGCCAATTGGGCTTGCGACCGTGCGCGAACAAGAAAAAAACGGAATTTATGAAGAATCAGATGGAGCGGTGGTGTTCAAGGGTGAAAAATATGGTTTGCATACGCGCGTTTTTATAAATAAGCAGGGCTTGCCGACTTACGAAACGAAAGATGTTGGTTTGAGTATTAAAAAATGGGACGATTATCATTTTGATCAGTCGGTAATTATCACGGGCAACGATATTATTGAATATATGAAGGTGGTTCTGAAAAGCATTGAGCAGTTCAAGCCAGAATTGTCGCGTCGCACGCTGCATTTAACGCACGGAAATGTTAAATTGGCTGGCGTTGCGAAAATGTCGAGTCGCAAGGGAAATGTTCTTCGCGCGGTTGACGTGCTTGATATGGTTGCGCGGGAATTTGACGAGTCGGGAAATTCAGTGAGCTCGACCGAGGTTTTGGGCGCGATAAAATATGCATTTTTGAAAAATCGTTTGGGTGGCGACATTGTTTTTGATGCCAAGGAGTCAGTGCAAACGGTCGGAAATTCTGGACCATATTTGCAATATGCGGCGGTGCGAGCGAAATCAATTTTGCGTGGAATTTCAGTAAATTATGAGATGTCATTGTCGGGCTCGTTCCGACAATCTAGCGATAGACTAGATCCACGGAACAAGTCCGAGGATGACAATGTGCAATTTTTTGACAACCATGAGCGCGCTTTGCTCATGAAACTTACTGAATTTAGCGAGGCTTTGGAGAATGCCACCAAGGAGCTTGCACCGCATTTGGTCGCGACGTATCTGTATGAACTTGCGCAAACTTTCAACCGATTTTATGAAAACTCACGCGTGGCTGGCGATCCGAGGGAAGAATTGCGCGCGCGTCTTGTCATGGTTTACGCGGAATTTTTGAAGCGCGGGCTAAATATTCTCGGCATCGAAGTTCCCGAAAAAATGTAAAATAAGTGTGCTATAATATTTGAAATTAGGAGGTTTATGAGTAAAAAATTTACAAGGCAGAATTTGGCAATTTTAATAATTGCGGTCGTAATGTTGGGCGGCACGGTCGCTGGCATGGTCTTTATGGTGATCGGCGCGCAAAATCCAAACCTTAGCTCTGATGAGATTGCTTATCAAAAAGCGTTGAGAGATCAAGAATCGCGTCGCAAGTCGGATGATTATAAAAATCAGGTTGAACAGTGGAAGAAAGAAATGTCTGATAATCTAGCAAAATTGCGCGGTATTGATGGATATGACAGCTATGTCGGAGAATTTGACGCGGATTCGGTGACGGAATTAAAAGTGGAAACTTTGAAAGACGGTGAGGGCGCGACGGTGGGTGAGGGCGCGACGGTTTCGGCATATTACACTGGCTGGACACCTGATGGGAAAATTTTTGATAGCACAAGTATTGACGGGCAAGATGCGGAATCGCGTGATTTTTCTCTGGCGCAAGTGATTGACGGTTGGAGCCAAGGCTTGGTCGGCGCGCGGGCGGGCGGAGTTTATCTCTTGACGATCCCTGCCGATATGGCTTATGGCGAATCAGGCTCAAAGCAATATTACCCAGATTACGACAGTCAATCATATGACTATGATCAAGTTTACGAAACTATTAAGCCAAATCAGCCTTTGAAATTCTTGGTGCAAATTGTTGACGCGACAAATGTCTAATTTTTACCTTGTTAATTTGTAAGCAAATTTAAGCGATTTGTTCGCGGAAGAATTTTTCCAGCTGGGCAATTGTTTTCGGATTTTTCGTCTCCAATGCGACTTCGCGCGTCGCTAAAACTGATGTGGCTTTGAAGAAATTATGCGAGCCGACCAATGCGGTTTTTGTTCCGTCTGGCATAGTGTAGATAATAAATTTGGCATGAATGTATTTTTCGCGTTTGTATAGATTTTCGCGAGTTTTGAATTTTTGCCCCATAAGAATCAAGACACGATTAGAAATCGATGCGTCTTTTGGATTATTGTAATAAATTCGCGATTTTTTGGACTGCAAAATTTTATTTAACTTGCCAGACGGATAATATTGCGACACCAAAAGAATTTCACTGGCTCGTTCGGCAAGCTCAACTGATCGCCGATAGATTAGGGAATTATTCCAAATATCGCCGTCAAAAATCACGGAATCTTCATCAAAACTGACTGAATGACTGCGGACAGGTTGGCGTTTTTGGTTTGAAGTTTCAATAATCCGTTGCTCTTCGCAAATCGTGTCGGCAAAGCTTCGATTGTCAATTCTGAGCGCAAAGTCAACATTCTCCAAAAAGTGCTTGGAGTTGATATTGATTCCACCAAAACTAAACACCGTATCGTCAACAACATACCACTTGGAGTGCGTGCGCTTGACGAGCAGTAAAATATCGTCGCGACCGAGCCAATTAACTTTTACGCCATGATCGCGAAATTCTTTAATGAGAGCAGATAGGCTTTGTGTAGATGTGTGCAAGAGCTTACTACTGTAAACTTTGGTAATAAAGTCGATCGCCACGTTAACTTCCACTCCGCGATCGGCGGCGGCAAGAATCTCTTGAATCAACTCATGTGTTGTTCCGTCATCAGCGATGATAAACGCCAAAAGGCAAATACGTTTTTTTGCACGTTTAGTAACTTGAATAGCTTGTTCGAGATATTCAGAGGTTAACAGTAATTTAGGTTGTATTTTTTGCTTTGACACGCTGTATATTATATCACGTTAAGATTCTGCTGTCAATCGTGCGATTTCTTCTTTGGTGTCGTTCTTGAATTTCTGAACATCATCGTAGATTTGAGAAGCTTCGGCTGCGGCTTGCTCGGACTGCTGTTTAGCTTGCTCGGCTCGCGCCATAATTTGATTAACGATTGCTCGCGCCTCATCAAATTTCTGGACTTTTCCGTCGGCTGGCGGTTGATTTATAAACTCATTAGCTTCATCTGGAATGACAATATCGCTGGAATGTTCGCGAATTACTACGTCAATAGAATCTAAAATTTTCTGGGCAGCTTCGGTTGAGCGCTGTAAAGTATCATCAAATTCTTTGGTATAAGTCTTGATAAAATCAAGTTTTTCAGCGTCGTCAATCTCGGATAGTGGCGTGATAGGCACACTAGGAGTTGTTGTTCCGAAAACCTGCTCAGTTTCACTGGTTTGCTCAGGCTCATTGACTGATTCTTCTTTCGGAGGCATGACAATCGGCGCGCTAAGTGGCGAAATAAACGAGAAATCTGGTTCTGGCGCTGGTGGCGGAGGAAGTTGCTGTTCGCTTCCCACTGTTGAATTGTCATTTGTTGTAATCGTTTCATTCGGCACAATTATATTGCCAGATGCATCGACACCGTTAAAATCTGAACCAAAACCACCCTGACTTGTAGTTGCTTGACTCAAAAAAGAATTATCCATTATTATACCCACCTTTCTTAATTTTACCCCAGTTTAACATAAGAATTTTGAGAATGCAAGACTTTTTGACAAAAATCGTGTTACAATATTTATATTATGACAACAAGTGAGATTAGACGAAAATTTCTGGAATTCCAGATGAAGCAAGGTTACAAAAAAGTTGCGCCAGTTGATTTGATTCTGCGTGACGATCCGACAACATTATTTACTGGATCGGGTATGCAGCCGATGGTTCCGTATCTGTTGGGACAAACGCATCCAGACGGCAATAAATTGACAGATTGTCAGCCATGTATTCG
>JAISHL010000016.1 GCA_031262565.1 Candidatus Nomurabacteria bacterium
TAGCATCGATAATGTCGCGGATTTTCTTCTCTTCTGCCTCTGTCAGATCTTTGGTTCGCTTGGTTGGATCAACCTTCGCACCATGCAAAATGTCAGCGGCAAATTTAGGACCAATACCATAAACATACGTCAGAGCAATCTGAATTTGTTTATCGGCTGGAACTTCTACGTTTGCAAATCTTGCCATAGTCCTCCTTAACCTTGCCTCTGTTTATTACGTGGTTTCTTTTTGTTTATGACACGCAGGCGACCCTTACGACGCACTAATTTGTCGTCGGGGCTGCGCTTTTTGACGCTGGCTGATACCTTCATCGGCGGCCATTTCCCTTTCTCTGTCCATTTTGAACAGGATTAAAAGTTTTTTCATCGCGTAGTCGAAAGGTAATTCGTCCCTTAGTGAGATCATAAGGGGTCATCTCAACCTCGACCTTATCGCCCGGAACTAACTTTATGTAATTCTTGCGCATCTTTCCTGACACGTGAGCGATAATCGTATGTCCATTTTCCAGTTCAACACGAAATTTGGCGCTAGGTAGAATCTCTACTACCACGCCAACCATCTTGATAACTTCTTTCTCTATGGACATATTAACTACGGTTGTCCATTATACAGGAAAGTTTTTAAAAAGTAAAGAGGGTTTATGCTAGAATTTTTACACAGGTTAAACCTTTGACAAAACGCCATTTCGCATATGATAAACAATAGCGTCGGCATGTCGCGCAACTTTCTGACTATGTGTTACTATTATAACTATTTTACCAGCGTCCGCAAGTTGCTTAAATAGTTCCAAAATTTTCCCCTCAGTATCTTCGTCAAGATTACCAGTTGGCTCATCAGCTACCACAATCGGCGTATCGCAAGCCATCGCTCGAGCAATCGCCACGCGCTGTTGTTGTCCGCCTGAAAGTTTTTGCACAAGCCGATCCGCCTCGTCGCGATTTATTCCAACTTTTTCCAATATTTCATACGCCATTTCTTTTTCATTGCTCTTCGTTTTTTGAAAATCTAGCGCTATTTCAACGTTTTCGCGCGCCGTCATGTATTTAATTAAATTATACGACTGAAAAACTATGCCGACATATTTCAAGCGAAAAACACCTTTACCGATATGATTTATACTTTCGCCATTGTATTTTATATCGCCATGCTGGATTGAATCTAATGCCGATAGTAACGAAATTAACGTCGTCTTGCCCGATCCGCTTTCTCCGACGATAGCATACATCTTGCCCGATTCAAAAGTCGCGTTAACGTCTTTTAATACTTGCACTTCGACCTGATTGTCATTATATACGTGACGCAAATTCTCAATTACTAATTTATTTTTCATATTATTCCTTTCCTGACAAAATAGTTTTTGGTTGATAACGTAAGATACTGATTGTTGGCAAAATTAACGACACGATAATGATCGCGTAACCCGCGGCGAACAAAATCACGTAATCAGTTGGGGTAGCGTTAACATCAATCTCGTCAATCGTTTCGACTTGATTCTGCTGTTCTGAATCTGGCATTTGCATACCACCAAACCTGCCACCGCCACCCATATTAGGCATCGGAGAATTACCAGCACTTTGCCCACGACCAAAATTTTGCGAAGTTTGCTGGCTAGTCATAGCGGTTTGATTTTCAAGCAAACTCTGCCCCATCGCTTTTGCAAGAAAAATACTCGTGCCAATTGAAAGTATAAATCCTACTGTTCCAACAAATACCAGCTCGACCAATATCTGCCCCAAAATATTTTTCTTCGTTGCGCCAAGCGAGAGCAAAACACCCATCTCATAACGCCTGTCTTTAACGTTAATCGTTACAATTAGTGTGATGATCACAACCGCCGCAACAATCACGATTATCATGATCGTCGTCGCAAAACTGCCAACCGATTCAATTGGTCCGACCATTTGCTGATAAGCAGAATCGTCAATATCCAACGTCAATCCATCATCTTCAAGCGTCGGATATTTTTCTTTTGCTTCGGCAATAAATTTATCTTTATATTCAGCGCTTGTCAAATAATACTTAACATTTTCAACATTATAATTGCCATCATTATACTCTTCTTCTGGCAAAAACCTTGCGGCCGTATCAACATTCATGTAAATCGCATTGGTGTCGTAATTGTCGTTTGTATTCTCATAAATACCAACAATTTTTAGCGATATCTCATCGAGTGAATCACTCGTCGTTTTTAATTTTACCGTGTCGCCAACCGCCAACGAGTTTGCAGTCGCCAGATCAGCCGAAATCATTACGCCATCCACAGTGTCTTCGTCAAAAATCTCACCTTCGCCTAATTTCATATTACCAGCCTCAACATCGCTAATAAACGCGAATGAATTTATGCCAACGATATTCGTGTCGCCACGCGAGAATTGGAATTGACCGCCACCGTCAGGCATATTTGGACGATTGCTATTATTTTTAATCTCGTTGCGCATTTGCTGCTCTTCGGTTTCAATCGGCGTATAGCTACTGGCATTTGCACTAGTCTGAACACCGTAAGTATAGTCCTTGATATACTCACTATCAGCAATTGTAGTTGCCATGTCAACCGAAATAGTTGGGCGAGTCATCACTGTCGCCGCAAAACTATCAGCTGAACTACCAGATGACATTTGTTGTTGCATTTTTTCTCTCATCGCTGTCATATCAGGTTGTAAATACACAATTCCACTCAATGACTCTTTTGCATATTTTACACTTTCAGTAACGCTAGCCTTGATTGCAATTGTCGCCAACATCATATTTGCCATCACAAACATGACAACAACCAAAATAACAGTTCGACTGATTTTTCGCGTCGTCGATAACCACGCCCGTTTGAACATATTCTTAAACATTATTCTCCTTTAATTATTAGTTAACTTAGAGATATTTTATTAGACGAAACTGAATTAAAACTGAATATTTCAGCTAAAATACTATTCTAAAAGTTGCGCCACATCCATCGGCATTATTTTCAGCAACAACTTGAATATGTAATTGATTGGCTAGATTTTTGGCGATCGACAAGCCCAGTCCGTATCCATCACTAGTTCGCGATTTTTCCGCACGATAAAATCGTTCAAAAATATGTGGCAGATCTTCTGACGAAATTCCAATTCCTTGATCGATAACGGCAATTTGACTATCTGTTGCAATAATATGAATTGTCGAGTTTTCGCCACTATATTTTATGGCATTTTCTAGTAATATATCCAAAATTCTAGCCAGCGCGTCAAAATTCGATTTGATGATTTTTGGTTGAGTTTTAATATCTAGTTGAATATTTTTAGCGCCAGCGACGGAGCTAAATTTCTGCACCGCCTCTACAACCACGTCTTCAATGTTAATATCGGACAAATCAAAATCCTCGTCCTTATCTATCTGCAATAAATAATCCGTCAATTTTTGCAACTTTTCTATTTCCACCAAGTTACTTTTTATTTGCTCGCGCAGTTCGCCGCTTTTTACCGATTTGTCGCGCAACAAAACTTCATTCTCCATCAGCATAACCGCAAGCGGCGTGCGCAGTTCATGACTAGCATTCGCCACAAAACGCGTTTTTGACTCCATAGCGCGCTCGATTGGTCGCAAAGTCCAACGCGCCAAGAAAAACGATAATCCCGCGCCAAGAAATAGCACACCGACGTTAGTTAAAATCAGCGCAATCACTAACCTATCATGCGACTCCTCCGTTCGCTCGCGCCAAGTTTTTTCAAACATAATCCGACCATCATCATTGGGAAAAATCCTGTTCATAGGCTGACGCTCAAACGGACGATTCATCTCACGACTAGCAGTTACACCAATCGCCACGCTAAAACAAATCGAGATTAACATCAATACTGTCGTATAAAGCAGTGTCAATTTTATAGTTGCTTTATTAAAGATTTTCATTGCCAACTCCCGATTCATCAATTTTATAACCAAAACCACGCACGGTATAAATCAATGCTTTCTTAGATTGAAAAGTGCGATCAATTTTTCTGCGTAACGAACCGATATAGGCTTCGACAGTATTTGGCAAAATGTCAGCGTCAAAATCCCATACATGCCCGATAAGTTTTTCCTTGCTCAAAATTCTACCCGCATTCCGCATTAAATATTCCAACAAAGCAAATTCTGTTGATGTTAATTTTATTCGATGTTTACCGCGACGAACGTCAAATTTTACGGTATCCAAAGTCAAATCGCCAACTCGCAAAATATTATCATTCAAATCTTGCGGGCGACGCAAAATAGCTCTGATTCTCGCCAAAAGCTCTTCAAAGCTAAACGGTTTGACTAAATAATC
>JAISHL010000019.1 GCA_031262565.1 Candidatus Nomurabacteria bacterium
CAAAACTGGCGGTCGAGCTGATTCAGGCGGCGAAAAGTGGTGGTTGCCCCATCTCTGTTAAAACGCGCCTCGGCGCACGCAAGCTTGATGAATGGCGACCGTGGTTAACGACGCTCTTGGAACAAAATTTAGCGAATTTAACGGTTCATTTACGCACGCGAAAGGAAATGAGTAAAGTTTCCGCGCATTATGAGCTGATCCCCGAGATAGTTCGTCTGCGCGACGAGATTGCACCTCAAACAAAACTCACGATAAATGGCGACATTCGCGATCGTGCGCAAGGTTTGGAGCTGGCTAAAAAATACGACGGAATCAACGGAATCATGATCGGACGGGGAATTTTTGCAAATCCATTTGCTTTTGAAACGAATCCTCGCGAGCATGATAAATCCGAGCTGATTGAACTCCTGAAATTTCATCTGGATCAGTTTGATAAATTTCGCGTCATCTCGTCAAAATTACCCGCCGACGACTATCAAAACTTGCGAAAATTTGATCCATTAAAGCGATTTTTCAAAATCTACATCCGCGACTTTGACGGCGCAAAAGAATTACGCGAGCAGATGATGCAAGCTAAAACGACTGATGAAGTGCGCGAGGTACTTGATCTTTATTAAAAAACCACTCGCACCCGTTAATTTAATGAAAAATCCGCCTACGTTGACCACGCAAGCGGAATATTTTACTATTTTGGTGAGACGGGCGGGGTTCGAACCCGCGACACCAGGCTTAAAAGGCCCGTGCTCTACCGACTGAGCTACCGTCCCAAAAAAAGAACGTTCGTATTATAGCACATTTTTTTTCGGCGCGCTAGTGGTGTTATAATAGAGATATGCACGAATCTTGGAAAAAATATTTGGACGCGGAGTTTACCAAGCCGTATTTTCAGAAACTGTCGGATTTTTTGAAGCAAGAATACGCGACGAAGACGATTTTTCCGCCAAAACAGCAGGTTTTTTCGGCATTTACGACGGATTTGAATAAAATTAAAGTGGTGATTATCGGGCAAGATCCATATCACGGCACGGGTCAAGCGCACGGATTGGCATTTTCGGTGAATAATGGAGTCGCAATTCCGCCGAGTCTTGTGAATATTTTTAAGGAAATTCATGAAGATACGGGCGCGCCGATTCCAGATAATGGCAATTTGAGACGCTGGGCGGATCAGGGAGTTTTGCTGTTAAATAACACCTTGACAGTTGAGGCACATCAAGCTGGCAGTCACCGCGGGCGAGGTTGGGAAGAATTTACAAACGCGATGATTCAGATTTTGAATGATGAGCGAAATGGGCTAGTTTTTATGCTGTGGGGTCGGGACGCGCGCTCGAAAAAAACTTTGATTGACGGCTCGCGACATTTAGTTTTAGAGGCGGCACATCCGTCGCCTCTGTCGGCGTATAATGGATTTTTCGGTTGTCGACATTTTAGCAAGGCGAATGCATATTTGATTTTGAACGGACAATCACCAATTCAGTGGTAAAACACTTGCGAAATTTGATCAAAAAAAGTAAAATATAGATATGAGTAAAAAACGGGGTCCAGGTCGCCCGCCTAAGGGTAAGGGTGCAAAAGAATCGAAAGTAGCAGAAAAAGCAAAACATAGCGTGCCACACGGTTTTTGGTCGCAAGTCGGCGCAATTTTGCTGATTTTGATTGCGGCAGTGATTGGCGTTGGGTTATTTGAAACTGGCGGTATTTTTCCGATTGAGTTGGCGACGGTGACACGCTGGCTGATTGGTTGGACGGCGTTTTTGGTGCCACTGGTTTTTATCTGGCAGGCAATTCAGATTTTTCGTCACGACGAACATAAAATGCCGGGTATGATTGGCGGTGCGGTGATTTTATTTATCGCGTCGATCGCTGGACTGGTTCAACTATCGCTGGATGATCCGACTTTACAAGCGGAATCAGCAAAGGGCAACGGCGGTGGTATGCTGGGCTGGGTAATCGCGAAGGCAATGTTGGACTTCTTGAATAAGCCAGTATCAATCTTAATCTTATGCGTGTTAGTTTTTATCTTGACGTTCTATGTTTTCAGAATCTCGCCGAAATCGGTCGTTGTGTCGATTATAAATTTCTTCAAGCGCGAAGATCCAGCGGTTGAGGGGAATATCAAAGTTGCAAAAGAGATGGCAAAAGTTGAAAGTTCAGCGGTCGCGCCAAGTGCGGCTGGCGAATTTACGGTCAATAAGGGCGTGCCGATCGTTGAGAAAGAAGCTGTTCGCGGACATGATAAACACGTAGAGCAAGCGCTAAAGCAACCCGAAGTTGAAAAAACTGCTTTGACTATGGCGAGTGATCCAAACTGGGAATTTCCGCCGTTGGAGCTATTAGAGAAAAAAGAGCGACCGGCTGACCCAGGCGACATTCAGCAAAATCAGGCGATTATTCGCGATACACTGTCGGAATTTAATATCAACGTTGAAATGAAAAGCGCGAATGTTGGGCCAAAAGTGACGCAGTATACCTTGAAACCGCCGAGTGGCGTGAAGTTGTCGCGAATTACTGCGCTGGACTCGTCGTTGGCGTTGAATTTGGCGGCACCAACTTTGCGTATTGAAGCGCCGATTCCGGGGGAAAAATTGGTCGGTATTGAAGTGCCGAACGCGAAGGCAGCTGATGTGCGACTGCATAGCTTGTTAAATTCTGGCGATTGGAAGAAAAATAACGAACCGCTGGCGTTTACTATTGGCAAGGATATTTCTGGGCGACCGATTATCAGCGAACTCAACAAAATGCCGCACGTCGTGATTGCTGGTCAAACTGGTTCTGGTAAATCTGTCATGATAAATTCACTACTTTGTTCTCTGTTGTATCGCAATTCACCTGCCGACATGAAGCTGATTTTGGTTGATCCGAAGCAGGTGGAAATGACTCCATATAGCGACATTCCACATCTTTTAACTCCTGTTATCACCGATCCAGAAAAAACGATCTCGGCACTTAAATGGGCGGTCGGCGAAATGGAGCGACGCTACACTGAATTGAGCGAAGAGCGCGTGCGTGATATTAAATCTTATAATCAGAAAATGCGTGACCGCGACGAGGGTGAAACTATGCCATATATCGTGATTGTGATTGACGAGATGGCGGATTTGATGATGATTGCCAAGCGTGATGTTGAGGCGTTGATTGTGCGAATTGCTCAGAAGGCGCGCGCGGTCGGGATTCACTTGGTGCTTGCTACTCAGCGCCCGTCGGTCGATGTGATCACGGGTTTGATTAAGGCGAACGTGCCGGCTCGAATTGCATTTACGGTTGCGTCGCAAGTTGACTCGCGCACGATTCTTGATCAAGCTGGCGCAGAAAAATTGCTGGGGCAGGGTGATATGTTGATGATTACGCCGTCAATGTCAAAGCCGAAACGTGTTCAGGGCGCGTTCTTGTCGGATGATGAGGTTCTGAAGATCACGGATTATCTGCGCATGGCAGCTCCGCCAAATTACAACGAGGACATTATCGCTCAGCAAGTTCAGATTGGAAATAATGGCGGTATAGTGATGGACATGGACGGAGGGTCGGGCGACGGCGAATATAAAGATGCAGTTCGAGTGGTGATTGAAGCCAGAAAAGCCTCAACTTCGCTCTTGCAACGACGATTGAGGATCGGCTATGGAAAAGCGGCGCGCATCATGGAAGAAATGGAAGAAAACGGCGTAATCGGACCACAAGATGGCTCGCGACCACGCGAAGTTTTGATCAGCTCTATTGAAGACTTAGGAGAATAAAATGCCCGAACTGCCAGAGGTAGAAACTGTGCGACGCGGCTTAGAAAAGCTGGTTGTTGGGCGACAGATTTTGCGCGTGGAAATTTTTAATGAGAAGTCGTTTCAGGCTGGCAAAGGTGACGTTGAGAATTTTTTGATCGGCGCAAAAATTGTAACAGCTCGTCGGCGCGCTAAGGTTTTAATATTGGATCTATCAAGCGGCTATTCGCTGGTTATGCATTTGAAAATGACTGGTCAAATTGTTTTTCGCGGGCGGGAAAATTGGGGTGGCGGTCATCCGAATGATTCATTTTTGACGGAACTGCCAAATAAATCAACGCGCGTGGAATTTGAGTTGTCGGACGATGCGAAGTTGTTTTTTAATGATCAACGAAAATTTGGTTGGATAAAATTAATTCCGACCGCAGTGATCGACGAGATGGATTTTATTAAAAAACTCGGACCAGAACCTTTGACTGGCGATCCAAAAACAGAGTTTTTGCGACGGATTCGTCGTCGTGGTAATTCTGTAATCAAGGCAGCGATCTTAGATCAGACGGTGATCGCGGGAATCGGAAATATTTATGCCGACGAGTCGCTTTGGTTGGCAAAAATTCACCCGTCGTCGCGCGTGCGAGATTTGTCGGATAAACAACTCAGCGAGATTTTGGTGGCAGCGATTGATGTGATGACAAAGTCGATTAAAGCGGGCGGCAGCACAATGAAAACTTATATTAACGCCGATGGTAGCAAGGGAAATTATTTGGATTTATTCGCAAACGTATTTCGGCGTGAAGGTAAACCGTGTCCGCGTTGCGGTGCGACGATCGAAAAAATCCGTGTGTCTGGTCGTGGCACGCATTTTTGTCCGAATTGCCAAAAGATTTAGTTTATAATTTTTTATGCGCTCGCATGTTGGCAATTTGCTGATTGATGTTATCAATCGCCTGTTTTGCCTGCTCGTGAGTTAATCGACTGCTCGGAATTGCATAAAATTGCCCAAGTTCGCGCATCCCATTCTCAATGATTTTCATTTGTTCGTTTGTAGCTGGTCTATTATCGCCAATACCATCACCTGTGGCATCAAAGTTTCGATGTATATAACGTAATCGCACTATACAAGCAATCAATATTCCAAAACCTATAGTTTCGAGCATGACAACTGTACTGCGCCACTCCGCTTGTCCATGTCTAGGGGAGTTATTCTGTGGATCATCAGTGTTGTATGTCACGGCGACCGTGCCACTCGCTTTAATTTCCGAGCAATTATCCTTGTATTCGGTGCCGCCACCTTGGAATATTGTAGAATTCACCTTAAAAGTATAACTAAACGAACAATGACTTCTGGCATTGAGTCCACTAATTGAAACTATTTTACCAGTAGCTCTTCCGTTTTGATCTGCTGTAAAAAATTTATAAAAGAATCCAAAAAGACCAAGAGCGATTATGGGTAGTGACACGATAATGCCGATTATTGGGAACATTCTTCTAGGTTTTCTATACATGATTCTATTATAGCATAGACGAAATGTTGATGGAATTATTGATAAAGCGCGCAACAATGTTAAGATATTTATATGATTTATTTCTACTATGGTGAAAATGATTTTCTGTTGCGACGGCAGATTGCGACCGACGTGGCGAGTTTTTCTAAAAAACATGGCGACGAGGCTGTTTCAAAAATCAACGCCAGTGATGTTAGTTTTGAGAAATTGTTTTCGGAAATTGCGAATATAAATATGTTCGCGCCACGGCGGTTAGCTGTGCTGTCTGGTTTGGAAAACGAGAAAAATTTATGGGAAAAGTTAAATGAAAATTTATCGCGCATACCAGACGAAATAACGTTGATTGTCGCTATGATAAAACCCGACAAACGCACAAAAATGTTCAAAGATTTGAAAAAAGTTGCCGAAAGTAAGGAATTTTTGAACCCGAAAGCATTTGAAATGGCGAAGTTTGTATTAGAGGAGGCGAGTTTGCGGCGTGTGGAGATTCGGCGCGAAGCGGTGCAGAAATTGATTGAAATTACCTCTGGCGATGGCGAAAATCAGCTGGCAAGAATTGCGAGCGAAATTGCCAAAATGTCGGCATTGAATAAAGTTATCAGCGTTGAAATGGTTGAAAAAATGGTCGAGCCAGACGTATCGGCGAATGTTTTTGTGATTTTAGAAAAAGCGATTGCGGGCAAGCGCGACGAAATTAAAAAAGAACTCCAAATCTTGCAGGAATCGGGCGAAAATGCCAATAAGTTTTTTGGGCTATTAGTGAGTCAGATTTTTGCTTTGGCGGCGGCAGTGTTTGGCGGCGATGATATGGCGGATCTAAAAATCAACCCGTTTCAATTAAAAAACGCGAGTGATTTATCTTATAAATTAGGCACGCAAAGCGAGCGCGAAAAACGCGTCAAGGCAATCGTTGCGCACATGGCGGAGATTGACGCGAAAATGAAATTATCAAACGCGAACAATGCGTGGATTTTAGTTGAAACTATGTTGATGACTTTATAAATTTTTATAACTATTGATTATGACGCTAGTCAAGCTTCTTTTGCACTTTTTTCGTTTGAAAAATGCTCTTCTTTTGTCTTGTGACTATTACTAATATTACGATAATAGTAACCATAGTTAAGGTTAAGCCCACTATTTTGCTTGGTGTATTATGAAATTCGACATAAACCGTCCCGGTCGTATTGGCTGGAACTTCTATCATCACAGCGCCATTTTCATCGTGAGATACTGTTAATTCAGCTCCATCTAACCTTGCGCGATATCCTGGAAAATAATTCAACGGCAGATGTATTTTTGTGTCTTGAGAAGATGCGACATCAAATCTAGCTGACGAGCCTATTCTTGCGTAATTTGAACACATATTATCACAGACAATTTCCGACGGTATGTTAGCACTTTTTTCTGGTAGATATTCTTTAACGCCATCAGAACTTATAGACTGAGCATAATTTATTTTTTGCCATTTAATCGGGTCTCCAAAAGTTGATATAATTGGGTATACTATTAAGCATCCAAATAGGCATAATCCACACAATATTTTCCATACAATTCCTTTTCGATCCCACATTTTATATAACAAATATCCAAGTAATATTGCTAAGAAAAAACCGCCCGTCAGTAAGAATCTAAAAGGAAATTGTAAGTTGTAAAATAATGAAGGCATGTATTTCCAATTTATCAGAGAGCTGACGAGAATTGTGCTGATGATGAAAATTACAATAGAATTTATTAAAATTGTTTTAAACTTATTGTCATTCTGCATTTTCTTTTTAAGCCCAAATATAAATAGCACTAGAGCTATTACGATAAAGCCGCCGTATATAACAGTCATAGCGCTATTATTGATTGGGTTAAGAAAATTAAGCGCGTAACTATTCATGCCGTCGGCAGTTCGCCATGGAATCATTGGGAAGTCTGGATTGAAAACTGCATATATTCCAGTTGAATAAACTTCAATAAATGGTAGCCAAAATACAGCCGACAAACCTAACGCTATAAGTCCGCTATACAGAATATTTTTTAAAAATTTATAATTGCCAGTTTTTTTGAAGTTTATAATTATTAATAAAATCAGAACTAATCCAATTTGAAACGTTGATAATATATGTGTCATTAACAATAAAGCAAATGAGACACCAAGCATTAATGGACCATATTTTTCGTTATTTAAGATTTTATAAAAACCCCAAAATATGAGTGGCAGTAAAGTAAAGGCTAGCACGGTGGGATGATCTTGCATTTGAATTGACTCATAATATAGATATGGTGTCGCAATATAAAAAATAGATGAGAATAAGCCAATCAAATCATT
>JAISHL010000061.1 GCA_031262565.1 Candidatus Nomurabacteria bacterium
AAAACTTTGACGAAATTGCCGAAGTCTTGCGACGCGACGATTTAGTTGTTATGCCCAGCGACACAGTTTACGGAATTTTTGCGTCGGCATTATCGGAGTCTGCAGTGAAAAAATTGCGCAAAGTTCGCGAGCGCGATCCGAAACGTGGTTTTGTGATTTTGATCGACAGCGTGGAGGCGATTGAAAAACTGCTTGATTTGCCGACAGAAATTGCAAATCGATTGCGAAGTATTTGGCGCGCAAAAAGTCCGAAGAGTATTATTCTTAATGCAAATAATTTGCAATATGATTGGTTGAAAGATACTCGCGGAGATGAGCCGACGGTTTGTTTTCGCGTGCCAAATGATAAAAACTTGCGCGAACTGTTAAAAACGACTGGACCATTATGCGCACCAAGTGCAAATCTGCCGAGCGAGCCACCTGCAAAAAATATCGCCGAGGCGCGAAAATATTTTGGCGACAAAGTTAGTTTATATATTGACGGCGGGGAAGTCGAAAATAGAACTGCTTCACGAATTATTCGGCTGGGTTTTGACGGAACAGTGGAAATTGTGCGCGATGACGGCAAAAATCACCCTGAAGATTTTGTCATTACACGCAAGCGCAAGCTTTATAAATTTGCGCGCTTTGACGAATTTGATACTTGTTTTCACTTTGAAGATTGGCTCAAAAAACGCGACGAATTATTGCGCCAGTCGTTAGTTGTTGAAGTTGGCGCGGGATCGGCATTATTTTCAACCGAACTGGCGCGGCTGAATCCGCATAAATTATTTATCGCCGTCGACATTAAAGGCGACCGTTTATATCAGGGCGCACGTCAAGCCAAGGAGCTTGGATTGAGCAATATTTATTTTGTTCGCAGCGACATTCATCGCATCAATGAAATTATTCAAGCTGGTTTTGCGAGCGAATTATGGATAACTTTTTGCGATCCGTGGCCGCCAAAATCCGACGCGCGACACCGTTTGACAGCACCGAGATTTTTGAATTATTACCGCGAACTTTTATCTGATAATGGCGTTTTGAACTTCAAAACCGATAACGCGCCGCTATTTGAATGGTCGCTGGAACAACTTGCCGAAAATGGCTGGAAAAATGAATTTGTGACGCGCGATTTGCACGACTCTGACGCACCAGACGAAGCTAAAATTAAAACGAGTTACGAAAAAAGATTTACCGCAGAAGGCTTGAAAATTAACTATGTTCGCGCAACAAAAAATTAGTTGTTCGCGCTAAATTTTTGTCGCAACCAATGATCCAGACTGTCATTTCCGCCACCCGCAATCATCGCCACAACCAAGTCGCCGTTTTCTAAATGCGTGCTGATTTTTTGCCTCAGCTCGTCGTTCATTTCTGATGATTCCGCAATTTTTTTTGTCGGCTCGTCCAGATGATTTATAAGCTCATCTGGCGTAATAATTCGCAAATTTTTATCTTCGCGCGCCAAATAGCTCGGCAACCAATAAAGTTTATCTGCGCCACTAAAAACATTTTTGTAGCTGTCAAGAAAATAATGCTGACGGCGGTTTGTTAGTGGCTCGTAAATTACGGCAAGTTTTTGATTGGGCGACAAAATCTCACTCGCCGCACTCATGCCAGCGATCAATTTTTCGGGTGTGTGCGCATAATTCACATATAGATTTGGCGCGATTTTTTCCATGCGTTTGCCAAGACCAGGGAAGTCCGACATGATTTTTATCAATTTTTCCATCGGCTCGCCCGTGATTTTCGCCACGGTTTGCGCCACCAAAAACGCGTCGCGACGATTGAATTTTCCTGCAAGTTTAACGTCGGAAATATCAGTCGATTCGGGAATTACCGTCACATTTTCTGCCGAATTTTTTTCATACAAAAACTCCGCATCCAACTGCCATAAAAACGCTTTTTCGGACTGACTAACAAACTCGCGAAATGCCGATTTATAATCATCCAGCGTTGGAAAAATTTCCTGATGATCATAACCCACGCCAGAAATCATTGTGACTTTTGGCGAAAAATGCAAAAAATTGCGATCAAACTCGTCGGCTTCGTAAATAAAATACTTTGACTCAGGGTTATATTCGCCCATTTTTGCAAAACTCGTTTTTGCCGCCAGTAGATATGAAATCGGCAATCCGAGATTTTTCATCAACCAAACCGTCATCGCCACTGTCGTTGTTTTGCCATGAGTTCCCGCAATCGCGATCAAATCTAAGTTTTTTTCTTTCAAAATAAAATTGAGAAGCTCGTCGCGCTTACTGATTTTGATACCATTTTCGCGCGCAAATTTCAGTTCTGGCGAATCAGGATTTTCCATTGTCACCGCCGAAGAATAAACCAGCCAATCAATCGGGGTTTTTGCATGAACCTCGGCGATTTGCTCGACGCTTTGACCGATGTGAATTTCCGAAATTCCATGCTCGCGCAAATAATCAATATAGCCAGAATCCTGCTTGTCCGACCCAAAAACTTGGTAACCAATCTGATGTACAATATCCGCCAGTGGTCCGATTCCACTTCCGCCAATCCCAGAAAAATAAATATTCATGTATACTATTTTAACATATATGATATAATATTACTCGCGCGGGCATCGTATAGTGGTTAATATTCGAGTTTTCCAAACTTGCGACGAGAGTTCGATTCTCTCTGCCCGCACCATGGAATTATTTTAGTCTTTTACTTTAATTTGATTGGCGTTGTATATTTCAATTTCATAAGTTGATTCATATTTTACTATATCTCCGCGAACTTCGATGGTTTTATTAAGATATTTAGATTTTGCTTCATCTTTTGATATTATTTTTTTATTTTTAACCAATGCTGTAAAAGTAGTATTCGGATATGATTTATTGTTTATGTATGTAAAGTATTTATTGTCACTAACCTGACTAACGTAAAACGACACACAGACACCTTTTTCTCCTTCATATTTTTCTACTTCATTAGCTGGAATACATACCTTACCAGACTTTCTATCCGCTTCTAATTGGGCGGCTTTTTCTTGTTGAATGTTGTTATTATAAGCAATCGTTCCGCCAATAAATAAAGCGACCGCCGCTAAAATTAATATGGTTATAATACACGACATTATAGATCGCTTGGTTTTATAATATGCAGTTTTACTTTCAGCTTCTTTAGTTTTTCGCTCTTCTTCGGCTTTTACTGCAGAAACCCAAGCCATATTTAATTCGTGTTTTTTATCATTAAATTCCTTTTTTATCTTGTCTACCTCTTTTTTAGACAATTCAATTTCGCGCTTAATTTTTTCTAATTTATTTTTAGTATTCTCAGTTTCAATACCCTTTTTTACGGCTTTTTTATAAGCCTTTTCAGCTTCTATTTTTTCTTCTTCTGCTTGTTTTAGTTTATTTATCGCCTCATCTTTTATTTGTCTAGCAGTCTCAATATCCTTTATGGTATTACTATCAATCGGAACAATATCTTCATATGGAGCAATGTCAACAAATAGATCTTTTATTTCTTTAATATTTAACTGTGTATTTGCGTGAACCTCAATTGTGTCCATTATTTTTTGCAAATACGAATCAATGTCAGCTATAGAGAACCAGCCTCGATATCTGCCAGGTATCACTCCATCTACCGTTATTTCACCCTGAAAACAAACTATTG
>JAISHL010000017.1 GCA_031262565.1 Candidatus Nomurabacteria bacterium
CTACTGTAAATGTTCCTGACTTGGTATCTATGGAACCTTTATACTCAGCTTGCGCCTGAATAATCTCAACTTTAAGGCTATCTACATTATCAACGCCCTCAATATATGATTTTATATCAGATAAAGATGTTGGAACTTTACCAGTTTCATCCCTATAAGACGACACCGCCTCTGATATACTGTAAGCCGTGCCACTTAATTGTATGTCATTCTGCTGCCTCTTGTATTGGAGAAACGATGAAACAATTGGAACGACATATGTAAAGATTGTTATAATAACAGCGATAGCGCTAATGGCAATGACTGGCACCACGCCAGCTGGTGTAGTTTTGGTTTTTCTCGTTTTTATAAGGACAATTATAGACCAAATCAGGATAACGACAGGAATGATCCTTAGTGCAATAGCTATCCCTGATGAAATATATAAAGAAGTAATCAAAGGTATAGGTAGTTTATATAATGCCGATGATATTAATTTACCAGTGGCTTTCATTACAAACGGAATCTGTATAATTAATGTGATTATTGCCCAAATGAGCGCACGTTGACTATTGTATCTGATTTGCTTTTTAGGTTTTGATTGTGCGGTTTCGGGATTTTGAAATGGCGCTGGGTTCTGAATTGAAGTTTGAGTTTGAATTTGAGCTGTCGCAGGATTGGCGATCGGCGCGGAAGGATTTGCTGGTTGTTGTGCGATATCATCTGTATTTCGCCAAGTATTATATATCTGGTTGACGTTAGCGACTGGTTTAGGTTTTGGCGGATCAGCTGGGCGCGGTTCACTAAAACCCTGACCATTGGTTGGTGGCGCTATGATTCTGGACGCGGTGGTTTGCTGTGGTTTAAAGGCGTTCTGGGGGGGTGGTGTCATTTATTGAATTTCGATTTGGCTGGTTATTTTGATTGTTATTATCCATATAATCCTTACTTTATTAATAAACATTAGTATTATAGCTCAATATAAGATATTTTCAAGATAAATTTATAAAAAACGGGTGCGAGTTGTGACGAGCGATATTCTCTATCGCCTTTTAATCGAATCCGCGCGAACAAAGTCCAATTGCCTGTCTGCGATTTTATGCATGATCGCCAAACTGATTTGCCCGATTATTAAAAATCCCAAGTCAATAATCGTCAGCAGGAAAAATAACTTTGCGTCCGCCAGCCACCATGCGCCGAGAATGCCAATCGTCCAACAACCGAGCAGAAAAATCGCCTCGACCAGCGCCAAAGGTTTCATTAAACCGTCGGCAATCCGCCAGACTAATTTTCGCGTCGCAAAGATGATTTTTTTCAGCGTCCAAACGAGTAGCATTATACCCAAAACAATGATTAAAATTTGAAATAAACGGATGATTTCTGGCGCTAAACCTGTCGCCATCAGCCAAAACCAGCCACCTGAATTGTCGCTGGGCGTTGATATTGGAGCTGATGGTTGAAGCCAAAAGCGCATGATGATCATCGCGATGACACATATGACCGCGGCGATTCCGAGCGCGATGCAAAAATATGCGATCTTTTGTAAAATTCGTGCAACAAGAATTTTTGCTCGCGAATAGTCGCGCTTGGCGACTGGTTTTTGCTCGGAGTTTGTTGTCGAGTCGCGATTTTCTTCGGTCATTTTGCCACCCTCCATGGTTTTTACACAACCAGCACGAACTGGTTTTTGCCTTTCTTGATCAACGATTTTTCGGAAATGTTCTGATCTGATGTAATTTTTACACCGTTCATAGAAATGGCATTTTGCTCAATTAAGCGACGCGCTTCGCCATTACTTTTTGCAATTTCCGACTCTACTAAAATCTGCGTGATAGTTTTTGAATCACCATCAAGTTTTACGGTTGGAATTTCGTTTGCCAAATTCGCCAAGTCCTCGTCAGTTAATTCCGAAAAATCTGCACCACTGAACAAAACTTTTGTAACGCGCTCGACGCTCGCGACGGTTTTTTCGCCATGCACCATTTTTGTCACTTCGTAAGCCAAAGTTTTTTGCGCCAATCGCTCACTTGGATTTTTCGCATGGTCTTCGGCGATTTTCTCAATTTCTTCTTTACTTAAAAACGTGTAAATTTTCATGTAGTCAATCACGCCTGCGTCGTCGGCATTTAGCCAGAACTGATAGAATTTGAACGGCGAAGTTTTGGCTGGATCGAGCCAAACCGCGCCACCTTCACTTTTGCCAAACTTCTTCCCTGTTGATTTGTTGATAACAAGTGGCATGCCAAACACATCGGCGCGTGAATTTTCGATTTTGCGAATCATTTGCATACCACTGACGCAGTTGCCAAATTGATCCACGCCACAAAGTTGCAAAGTTACGCCACGCGTGCGGAATAAATGCAAAAAATCGTAACCCTGAATCAGCGAATACGAAAATTCCGCAAAGTTCAAACCTTTGCCACCTTCGCCAATTCGTTTTTGCACAAAATCGCGATCAAGCAATTGTGTCATTGAAAAATGCCAGCCAATTTTCTCCAAAAAATCAATCACGGGAATATCTTTGAACCAGTCGTAATTATTAACCGTTTCAAATTCCTCACCTGACAAAACTTGCGAGAATTGTTTTTGGATTGACGCAACGTTGTGGTCGATTTCTGAATCGGTTTTTTTGGCGCGCGTTTCGTCTTTGCCGTCAGGATCGCCGCCTGCTCGACCCGTCGCTCCGCCAGCCAGCAAGATGCCTTTATGTCCAGCTCGCATAAAATGTGCCACCAAAATCATCGCCGCTAAATTGCCGATCGTCATAGAATCTGCCGACGGATCAACGCCCAGATAAAACTTCAATCCAGCTTTGTCGATCACTGTTAAATCATCAAAAGTCGTCTGTCCAACGAATCCGCGCCATGTCAATTCTTCGCTTAATTTCATAAAAAGATTATAACACAATGCGTTAAAAATTGTGCTAAAATGGTTGCAAAATGAAGTGGAGGTGTTTATGAAAAATAGGCGCAAAAGTTTATGGAAAGTGATTTTGATTGTTGTTTTGGCGATTACTGTGGTTGCGGCAGGTTTATTTTTGACGCAAAACTTTTGGAATACAAAGCCCAAAGATGATCCGATAGAAATTCCGCAAACCGAGGATAAAATTGCGGTTTTTCATGGCGCTGCGCCGAATTGTCCAGAGCGATATTGCGTTTCTATAACGGTTAACGGCGATCTATTATTTCACCCTGCGTTATGGAAAAATTTTGCCACGGGCGACGAAAATGAATACGATTTTGACTCGCTACTCGCGCCGATGAAGCAATATTACGAAAAGTCTGATTTGGCGATTTGCGACATGGAAACTCCGCTGGCGAAAAAAGGCGGAAATTACACTGGTTACCCGATTTTTAATACTCCGCCCCAACTGGCAACCGCCGCGAAAAATGCTGGTTATGACGCTTGCACGACTGACACAAATCACTCCGTTGATCAAGGAACGGCTGGCGTAAATCGCACGATTGACACGTTAGAATCGGCAGGATTGAAACATACTGGTTCGTATAAAACAGAGGAAGAAAGTGAGCAACCGTTGATTTTGGATGCGGAAGGTGGCAAAGTCGCTATCATTACTGGCACGAACTCGTGAAACGGATTGCGCGCGGAATATGATTGGCAAGTCGATCGCATGCGCGACGGGGCGGAACGCGAAAAAGATGTTGCTCGCGCGGTGGCGATGGCGAAAAAAGCGCGCGAGCAAGGGGCGAATCTGGTGATTTTACAACTTCATAGTATTCAGGAATATTTGACTTATGCCGACAGTTGGCAAATTTCCGCGGCACATGAACTGGCTGATACTGGCGAATTTGATTTTATTTATTTTCACGGATCGCATTCGGTGCAGCCTCTGGAATTATATAATGACACTTATATCGCCTACGGATTGGGCAATGCGGTGACAGTTTCCGCGCCAACTGAACGTTACGTGAATAATCAGGGATTGACCGTGCGCGTGCAGTTTGCGTCGTCTGATCAAAAAACGTGGCGCGTGGCAAAAATATCGTATCTATTGACGTTTAATAAAACTGGCACGAAATATGCGTGGTGTCCGTTGGCGGCTGATTATCCGAGTGGTTTTTGCGCCAATGAGTCGACCGACGCGCAGATGATAAATCGTATGGAGAAAATTTTGTTTAGCCGAGGCGTGACGCAAAGTGACATTGTGCAACCGTGGCTAATTAGCGAAGAATAATTTTTGCAATGATACGTCGGTCGGAAAAATTATTTGTAAAACTATTTAAATTGTATAAGTCTAAAAACCCCAAAAGCTCAAATTTTCACCGCGGACGATGTGTCGCAAGGCATCTTTCACGGTATCAATTATTGGCAGTTTATCTAAATTATCTATTGACATCCACTGTAAATCGTCGGCTTTGTCTGGCTCGCCATTTTTTGCTACCCCGTTATATTCGTTTGCATTAAAATAAAAATTTATATAATTACTATCCTTATTGCAATGCGCAATATGAACCAATTGTAAATCTTCTGACTTAATTTCCAAACCAACTTCCTCGCGCGCCTCGTGAATACATGTTTGAACCGCTGTTTCGCCCGGATCGATATGTCCCGCTGGCAATGTATATTCGCCATCTCGCCAGCCAGTATTAAAACGCCGAATTAGCAAAATTTCATTCTTATCATTACGGAAAATCACATAAACCGCGGCGCGAAAAAGTTGTCGATCCGTATTCATAAAACCTCCTCCTTATTCTTTATAAAATTATATCACACATGAAATTATGTAAAAACTTCATAAATCACTAATCATGCGAATTGCATCAAGCGGAATTTTCTTGCAGTTATTTTTCATTTGTAAAATTTGATAGATTTGCGCGGGATTTTTATGAATTGAATATATTAAAAATCCATATTCGTTAACTAAATTTTGCAAGGAAATTGTTTGCGTGCTACGTGTGCCAGCTGGACGATGCAACATTTTATCTTCCAAAAAATAGCCTATGTTAGGATTTTTGCCAAACGCAAAGAAAATTGGTTCAGATGCATATCGCCATAATGATAAGCATAAATAAACATTACTTTCTTTGAATGAATCAGCTTTTTCTTGATTCGTATCGTTAAAAGTTGCACTCCAAGTTTCGGAATCAAAACTAGCTGACTTAACTTCCAAAAATTCAAAAGCTCCATCTGGTAAAGTTCGCCGTGCATCAAAACCGTGTTTTTCAATATTTATGTGTGTAAAATTCAGGTATTTTGCTGCAATACTATCACGCACCTCATTCACAAAAGTGTCTGTATCACCTTTATGATACTCGGCTTGAATATCACTAACTCCTTGAAAAACATCTAAGCTGCGAGTTAAGAAATTTTCGTCAATCGGCTGAAAATTGCCTTTATGCAAAAGTTCATTCATAATTCACCTACTTTCTTTATTATAAAATTTTCGGAAAAATGTAATTTTTCTCGGGCGGTTTTTAAGCGATAAATTAGTAGTTGGTCGACGGTCGGTAAAATCTTATTTTTAATTGCGAAATTATATTGCGCAGATTTGTCAGCAATTTTTTCGTCGAGTTGAATTAGTGTGAAGTGATGATTTTTATTGTCTTCTAAATTTATCTCCATGACAGCCTGTCCCGTAGTCCCCGACCCTGCAAAGAAGTCTAAAATGCGAGCGTCTGTTTTATTATAAGTTGAAATTCTAATTAAATATTTTAT
>JAISHL010000053.1 GCA_031262565.1 Candidatus Nomurabacteria bacterium
TCGTATTATCATGATATTGCATAATTTGGTGGCGAATTTAACCAGAATTTTCTGGCTGAAAAAGACGGGCGACCGCTGGCGTTTCTCTGGAATTTGGCGACGCAGGCGAATTGTTTTGAGCTTTATGGTGGCGTCAATAGGGAGGGGCAAGATTTGCGCGCAAATTACGCCCTAAAATGGCACGCGATAAAGTTTGCGAAATCGTCTGGATCGGTCGTTTATGATCTGAACGGACTACTGAATGACGGCGTGTCAAACTTTAAGCTGGGATTTTCTAACGAGGAGACAAATTTGGTCGGCACATGGGATTTACCTCTGTCGCCGCTATATTTAGCATGGGAAAAAGTCTTGCCATTTGCGAAAAAATCTGTTCAGAAATTCAATAATTTAAGGAAAAATCAAGATGAAAAATGAGTTGAAATTTTTAGAAATTACGGAAAAAGATTGGGATAAATTTGAGCGTTCAAAGCCGAATTTTAGCTTTTTCCAGAGTGTTATGCGCATTAAAAAACGCAACAAAATGGGTTATAAAAACTATATTTTGGGTGTAAAAAGTGGCGATAGTCTTGTGGCGGGCGGCGTTCTGATTGGTCGGGGGAGCGAATTTTGGATGGCTTATGGACCGCTGATCGACTGGGACGACGCGGAATTAGTGCAGTTTTTCTTGGAAAATCTGGCAAAATTTGCTCGCCAACATAAAATGGCGAAAATTGAGATTTTTCCGAACTTATTACTGAATCGACGGAGTTACAAGGGGGAAATTCTTGAACATTTTAATCACGACGACGTTAAACAGATTTTTAAAACGAACGGCTGGCGATATGAGGGCGAAACGACAAGATATGAGATGAAAGCGGGGCGCTGGGCGTTTATAAAAGACCTTTCAGAGATGAAAAACATCGAGGAACTGCGCAAGAGCTATCGCAAAACGCTGAGGGCGCATTTACGTAAGAGTGACGGGCAAGTTGAAATCGCCAAACTGACGCGCGCGGAGCTGCCGAAAATCGTGAATTTGATCGACGAGTCTGACGCGCAAAATAACGTGAACGGGCGAGCGCTGGAATATTATCAAATGATGTTTGATGAATTTGGCGACGAGATTGAATTTTTGGTGGCGCAAAAAGTTGATGATAAAACCCCTGTGGCTGGCGCGATTTTCATCTGGCACGGCGGGGAAGTTGCGTCATATTTGAGTGGTATGGATCGTAAATATCGCGACCTAAACGGGCGAGCGTGGTTGCAAGATTTTATCATGCAAAAGGCTCTGGAACGGGGGATTAACAGGGTGAATTTTTTCTGGGTCGAGGGGAAGTTTTCGGATAATCGACTACTGGAATTTAAGTCTGGCTTTGGCGGCGAAATTGAGGAATATATTGGCGGTTTTGAGTTGGTTTTGCGACCACTATCTCTGCTGACCAAAAAAATCGCACGAAAAGCCAAGTCGCTAATTAAAAAATAATTTTATTTCAAATTCCACGCTGTTTTTGTCATGGAAATCGACGGGGTGATTTCGACGTCGCGCGGATCGGTTGGAGCGACATTTTGCGCGACGTAATAGCCGAGCGTAGCGACCATGGCGGCGTTGTCGGTGCAAAATTCGGGCGCAGGGAAGTGCGGGGCGATCGGCAAGCGTTCAGTAAGTTGACGACGCAACTCTTGATTTGCAGCAACCCCACCAGCGACGACGACAGATTTTGGCGCAAATTCATTGAACGCGGCGACCACTTTATCGACCAGTGTTTCAATTGCAATTCGCTGAAACGATGCGGCAAAATCGCGTCGCTGAGTGTCGTTTAGAAGATCCGCTAGACCGCTTGATGGAAAAGTGTGATCTTTGTCGCATTCCGACTGAACGGCGCGCAGAACGGCTGTTTTAAGCCCACTGAACGAAAAATCGTATTTGCCAGCCATTTTTGCCTTTGGAAAATGGTATTTTTGCGGATCGCCCGATTCAGCGCATTTACTAACCGAAGGTCCGCCAGGGTAGGGTAGACCGAGAATTTTAGCGACTTTATCAAATGCTTCGCCGACTGCATCATCTTGGGTTTGACCGATCAGCTCGTAGTCGCCGTGATCACGAAAAAGCACGATTTGAGAATGTCCACCGCTGACAATTAAAGCTAGCATTGGAAACCGCATCTTGTCATTCTGAACTTGTTTCAGAATCTCACGGCTATTATCATCCGCTTCCTTCTCACTGTTTTCGCCGCAAGATCCGAGTCGCAGTATACGATCTTGCGGTCGCAAACAGTTCGCATCGGCGGATTCGTTTTTCAGAAAATTCGCATAAACATGCGCTTCAACGTGATGAATCGGATAAAATGGCTTGTTTTTTAAGAGAGCGAGAGTGCGAGCGGTCAATGAACCGATCAGCAACGAGCCGATTAATCCCGGCATGGTCGTGCAGGCGATAGCATCAATTTCACCCCAAGCCGCCTCTAATATTTTGTCATCCTGAATATCGCCAGATTCTGAACCAAATCCAGAATGACAAGCCAAATAAGCCTCTTTAACCGCCTGATCAATCACAGGCAAAACAACTTCCAAATGCGATCGCGCCGCCACCTCTGGCACAACGCCACCAAACGCCGAATGAATGTCGATTTGTGAGTTGACGACATTGCTAATCAGGCGCTGTCCATTTTCTACAACGGCAGCCGCGGTTTCGTCGCACGAACTCTCGATTCCTAAAATTTTCACCTCTATATTTTAACATATTGACACGAAACTGTATATATGCTAAACTGGTTAAGTTAATCTCAAAAATAAAAGGAGAAATCAAAAATGGGTTTAATCAAAGCATTTAGTGGTGCAATTGGCGGTCAATTCGCAGATCAGTGGCTCGATTACATCATGCCAGTCGAAGGCATGGGCGGTCACGTTTTGGCAGGCAAGGGCGTATCAAAAGGCACGAACGCAGGGCGCGGTTCAAATACCTCAGGTAGCGAAAATGTCATCACGAACGGTTCAAAGATTTTTGTCCCAGAAGGCACGGCGGCAATTTTTATGCAAGATGGCGGAATCACGGGAATCGCAGCAGAAGCTGGCGGCTACACGTGGACTAGTGACAACGATCCAAACTCAAAAACAGTTTTTTCTGGAAACGGAATTTTAGCGTCAACTTTGGGCGCAAGCTTTGAGCGCGCGAAATTTGGCGGTCAACCTTCGTCGCAGCAATTCGTTTTCTATGTCAATCTAAAAGACATCATGGGCTTGCGTTACGGCACACAGAATCCAATTCGTTATAAAGACGCAAACTACGCGAACGCAATGCTAGCAGTAACCTCAAACGGAACTTACACAATCCGCGTGATTGACCCGATTTTGATGTTCAAAAACTTGTTGCCAGTGGAATTTGTCAGTGGTCAAACACCTTTGTTTGATCTCGACGCAGACGGCTCGGGCATTGAGGAAGGCTTGTTTGCAGGCTTTGTTGGATCATTAGCATCAGCTTTGTCGGCATTCACAAAAGGCGGAAAATCAATCGACGATATTCAGGGCGGTCAAACTGATTTTGCTAAATCAATGAACGAAGCGATCGAGGCGAATTATCAGTGGGGAACAAAATACGGTATTGAAGTCGTCAGCGTTCAGCCGATGGGCTTGGACTGGGACGCGCAAAGTGTCGAACTCATCAACAAATTCAACACTGGCTTCCTTATGCAAGGTGGCGTTGGCGCGGCTTATGCACAAACTCAGGTCGCCGAAGGTATTAACGCGGCTGGTCAAAACGGCGCAGCTGGTGGCGTGTTCGGCATGGGCATGGCAGTTAATACAATGGGCGGTCCAGCGATGTATGCACAACAAGGCGGCATGAATCCGGTGGTCGCACAACAGCAGGCACAAATGCAACAGGCTCAACAAATGCCTCAAATGCAACCTCAACAGCCGATGATGCAACAAATGCCAGCTCAACCAGTTGCACCACAACCAATACAACAACCAGCTCCGCAACCAGAGCAACCTATCAATCCTAACGCACAATAATAAAAATTAAAGAGAAAAATGGAGATATAAAAATGGGCAACGATTCAGTAAATCCTAGTAACGCACAAGTGGTTAATACTTCGAGTGGTAAAAAAACAGGTTTGGATCGTTGTCCGTTTTGTGGTTCAACTGACATTATTTTTGATCAAAAACTGGGCAAATTAAAGTGCTTGAACTGTCGCTCGGTATTTGAACCTGAACATTCCGACGCGCTGATTTCAGATATTCACAATCTGGTCGGCGAAGTGATCGGCTCGGGTTCGTCAAATATTGTGCCAGACACGGCGACAGTTTTAACCTTCAAATGTTCGTCGTGCGGCGCGGAAATTGTGATTGATACGGCGGAATCCGCCACGGCGCGCTGTCACTGGTGTCGCCATACTCTTGGCATCAATGATCAAATTCCGAACGGCGCAGTGCCAGATATGGTTTTGCCGTTCGCGATTGCAAAACAAGACGCGCAAGCTCGGATCGCCGCGTTTATGGAGAAACGAAAATTCTTCGCGAATACGGCGTTTCGCAACGAGTTTACAGTGGAAAATATCACAGGCGTTTTCTTGCCATATATGGTCGTCGACATCAACGCTCGTGCGCAACTTTCGGGGCAGGGCGAACATCTAGTTCGTCGCTATTCAGTTGGTTCAGGCAAAAACCGCCAAACCAGATACGACGCAGATTTATATAACGTTGAGAGAAATTTTGATCTGTTGATCGACGACTTAATTATTGAATCGTCGGCGGATAAGTTGGATCAGAACACGACAAATAACACGAATAACGTCATCAACTCAATTTTGCCGTTTGATACAGAGAATTGTATTAAATGGGACGCAAACTATTTGAAGGGTTTTGCCAGCGAAAAACGCGATACGAATATCGACAATTTGCGCGACAAAGTTGGCTTGCAGGCGAAAGACGTGGCGCGAAATATGGCAAATCAAACTCTGACATTTTATGATCGCGGCGTGCAATGGACGCAAGACGGCACGAATATTAAAGGCACGGCGTGGAAGTCGGCGTATTTGCCAGTTTGGTTGTATTCATATCAGCAGATCAGTGGTGACAAAAAACTCCTACATTATTGCGCCGTAAATGCCCGAACAGGCGAGACAATGGGGTCGGTGCCACTAAACATGGCGAAAGTTATAGGGATCACGGTTCTTTTGGAAATTCTCTTTGGCGGCGCTGGGTTATCAATTCTTATGGGCGTCGATGGTAAAGGCGGCAATATGGGATTGTTCGGCTTCTTGCCAGGTATAATTTTCTTCTTCTATATTCGGTTCAAATATCGCAATACCAATAAACGACATCACCACGAATCAGAAACGAAAGCGACAGCAGAGAATTTGACTACGCGCGACGAGTTCGTTGAGCATCGTAAGCGACTATCAAACTCGCGCATGAATGGTGCAAACAATAAAAAAATTCTGGGTAGTAGCGCCAAAATGGGCGCCATGGACAGTTTCTTCTCACAGTTTACGAAAGGGTAAACTAGTTATTATTGTCATCGCAATCATTTTATTTGTCATTCCGAACTCGTTTCAGGATCTACAAAAATCCATAAGTTATAGATGCTGAAATAAATATCGGCTTCGCCTCCTTCGGTTCTTGATCCATTAAGAATAAATTCTCATGAATCAATTCGCCTCCGCCAGCATGACAAGAAGAGTAGATTCCGAAACAAGTTCGGAATGACAAATTAGATCGCTTTTTTATCGCGTCTTTTTCGTGATCTTTGAATTGACTTTGCTGGCGACTTTTTCGGCGTTGCCGTCACTGTGTTGCAAATAAGTTTTTGGCGTTTCTTTATGCACCAACTGCCACGAACCCTTTTTGTGGAATAATACCGTGAAAGCAATTGAAACGATAAATGCAACAACGTAGATTGCCGCAATAGCCGTGCCATTGAGCGACCAGCCAAACGACGCGTCCAAAATGTTGATCACAATGGCGATCGGCAAGAAAACACCGAACCAAAATAACTTGTAAGATGAGAACAAGATGATCGCGAACAAAATGACCAACATAACTTGCCCGAGTAGTGAAATACCAAGATCAATGACTTCAACCGCACCCAAAATCATCACAATCGCCACCGCCAACAGATACACCCCCCAAAGCACCCTAAACATTAACTTCTTATTCATAAAAACTTACCCTCCTTTATATGCCACAGTATAGCATAAGCAACATAAAATACAAAGTATTGTGGAAAAACTGTGTAAAACTCAGGCAAAATAGATCAAATAGCTGTGGATTACTTACCTAAACGACGTTCGCGCCTAGAAAAATTGTCTAAAATTTCGCCCAACATCTCGGCAGTAAAATCTGGCCACAAAGTTTCAAGAAAAGTGAACTGTGCATTATCGGCGAGCATCGACATAAAACCTGCGGAATTATGCGGATCCGCGCCACTGCCCGTGCGAATTATCAGATCAATATCAGGCAAATGCCCCGTCCAAGAATTTTTGCGCAACAGGTCAGCGAAAGAATGTAACTTGCCAGCCGAGCTAGAATCATCAGGGAGAAACTCTGGATTATATAGCAAAACGCTTTCCAGCGCCGCGCCACGCTCCTCCGTGCCGTCATAACCAATCAAAACAGTTAAAAGCCGTCCCGAATCAGCATGTTGGGCAGTTTCGGCGACAGTTTTCTCGATCGCCTTGACAGTCTCAGGCTTCAAAAGCTCCCGCCAGCGACCAATACACTCAATCTGAATTTTATTCTCGTGAGCGAATTGCAAATTTTCCTCGTCAGCAAAAAACTTAGCGTAAGCTTTGTTTAGCGCCGCAATCTCCATAGCTGGTCGCTCGGTCAGATTCGACACGCTACCGATCCAAATCGTCAGATGCGGAATACCGCGCGAGAAAACCGCCTTTGCGATATCCAACCCAAGCAGTCCGCTCTGAATGTAAAAATCCACGCTCATTTTAATACCGCGCGCCTTACCCCAGCGTCGGTTGCCATCCAAAATCATTGCTAAATGTTTCAAATTCGATACTTCCATAGTCAGACTAATATAGCATATTTTGGTTGGTTTGTCATGTGAGTTTTATGTCAGGGATTCGGCGAGGTCTTTTGTGGCGATTTTCTTGGTCTTTGGTATCTTGAAAAAAATCCGCGAAGAATGTATACTGTAATAGGTCGACGTGTTTTTAGGGTGTCGCCAAGTGGTAAGGCACTAGGTTTTGGTCCTAGCATTCGGGGGTTCGAATCCCTCCACCCTAGCCAGAGTCGCTCGTATAATTAAAATAATCGCTATTGTAGGCGGTTTTCTTTTTATAGATTATATTAGTAAAAGTCTATCATTTTTTTAAAAAATGTTGTAGAATGTAGATATGGTTATTTCTAAGAAGTACGAAAATGCAATACTATACATCTGCTCTCAACTTGGCGGTTCTCTTCGCGGTAAGAAAAAATTAGCAAAATTATTATATTATCTTGATTTTGATAGATACGAGTTCAATGAATCTATGAGGAGCGTAACGGGCGATACGTATGTAGCTTGGAAAATGGGTCCCGTGCCAGAACATTTCAAAGAAGCATTATCAGACGTCGTAAAAAAAGGATCTATAGAGATAACGCAAGAAAAAGAATCTGACAGCTTGTTGCCTACTGAAATATATACCGCCAAGACAGATCCAGACATGTCAGTGTTTGACGATGATGACAAGGCGATGCTTTCTCGGATTGTAAAAAAATATGGTGGCTT
>JAISHL010000069.1 GCA_031262565.1 Candidatus Nomurabacteria bacterium
GTTCTTTTCACCTTTCCATCACTGTACTAGTTCGCTATCGATCATTTACCATATTTAGTCTTGGCTGGTGGTCCAGCCGGATTCGAACAGGGTTTCTCGTGCCCCGTTTTACTTGTGAAAACATATATAAGGTCAGCGTCGTTTTCGCATACCTGGCTATCACAGTCTTTGGCTATTCTTTCCAAAATATTCTGCTAACCACGCCGATTTCTTACCTTATCCGCTCAATGATAGTTGTCGGTTTTAAGATTAAAAACTCCATGTAGAAGTCCTTAATCCCAAAATTATGTTGACTCGCAACTCCCTCTAAGTATTGGGCTATCACCCTTACTATCTTGCGATAGAACTTAAAAGGTTTAGGCTGTTCCAGTTTCGCTCGCCACTACTCCCAGAATCATTATTTATTCTCTTTTCCTCATCCTACTAAGATGTTTCAGTTCAGATGGTTACCTTTCAATACGCCTATGTATTCAGCGCACGATGCACACGGCATGACCCGCGGCGGGTTTCCCCATTCGGATATTCTCGGATCAAAGTCTATTGACGACTCCCCGAGACTTTTCGCAGTCTTTCACGTCCTTCTTCGGTAGTATATGTCAAGGCATCCGTTTTGTGCCCTTGAGTACCTTTTTATGCATTGACTGAATCGGTAGTTGAATCTTCTTTTACAAAAATTCTCCTTGCCGTCAAATCCTTACATTAAAATATATTTAAGTTTGACATTCTATTGTTTAGAATAACAAACCTCTAATTGTCGTTAATACTAGTTGTTAGACTAAAAACATCTGGTTTTAATAAATCAAAACCAGATAATCCTTCGTCGTTTCGAAAAAGAAAATAAATTTTCTTTTTACTCAACTCCTAGCATTATCATCATCTTACGATTGAACATAAATTGTTAAGTTGCTGTGCATACCACACGACACTTTCAAGCAACTCACGTTGCACACAAAATCTCGCTTGTTGTGGTAGAGAGCACACTGGAATCTTCAACCGAAAACTCTATTTACTCTCTAAGCTCCATACATTGTAACAAACCACCGTATTTTCGTAAAGACCTATTTCATTGTAGTTTTTACATCAATCTTTACCTTTCGCCAGCGGTTTCACATCAGAAACTTAAACAAACTGTAATCAATTATACACAGGTTAAAATAAAATGCAACTATTTTTTCAAAATTTCGCGAATTTTCTTTTGTAACGACAAGATATCGCCACGATATTGTTCAATCAATTGTTTTAGATCATCTGTAAAAATATCTGGCGAAGTCTTCATTTCGGACTCCAATTGATCCAACGACGAATAATACAAAATACCCGCAGCTTCTTTGTCGGCTGGTCGCATTCGCCCGCCATATACGCCAAATCCCAAACAAACAATATTATCAACAGCAAAACTTTTACCATCAACAATCTTCTTTAACTGCCACGGACGAATCACTTTTTTAAAAATCACCGCGACCGTGTCCAGATATGGACTCAAAACTTCCAGAGTTTTCATAAAATCATCTTCGTTGTCCAAGACGACCGACGGAGTTAACAACTCCTGAATCGTTTCAACCGTAATCGTATAAGATTCGCCATCACCCCATTTAATATGACCGCCCAAAGTTTTATCAATCAGTCCCGCGTTATGACGCTTATTAGGTGAGCGTTTTTGTAAAATAATTCCACCATCCGTATCAAATAACAGAACGCTGACGACATGCACTGCTAATTTTTGGTTCGACCCCCCCCCCATTAAATACTTCGTCGTAATATTTCTGGCGCGAATACGCCTGATTCTCGAAAATATTTACTGACGGGCTAACCGTAATTTGTTCATCCATATAACTATTATAACATTTTTGGCGCAAAAAAGAAAAAACGCCCTTTAATGGGTGGCGTAATAAGATATGGTGGGCGGTCGTGGACTCGAACCACGGACCTCGTCATTATCAGTGACGCGCTCTAACCAGCTGAGCTAATCGCCCTCAAACCACGGTGATATTTAATTGGTGGAGCATGTCGGATTCGAACCGACGACTTCTTCCTTGCAAAGGAAGCACTCTGGCCAGCTGAGTTAATGCCCCAAAAACATCGCCGATAAGTATTCTAGCGGATTTTTTTGATTTATGCAAGTCTTTTTATCTCAATAAATCATATATCATTGTAAAAATATTAGCGCCATGGTAAAATGATAGAATTATGCAAAATAATCTATGGCTGATTTTTGAGTCTAACACTAGTCAAATGGAACCACTGGTTCAATCAGCAAATAAACTAAATGTTAGTCACGATGTCAAATATATTGAAAAATTCTCAGTTAAAGATAGTGAGCTGTTTTATAATAATGAGCTAGTCGCAGAACTGCCAAAATTAGTTCTCATGCGCGCCTATGTCGACGGTCAGGAGGCTGTTCATAAATATTTTGAAGAGCACGGAGTTCAAGTTATTGACAATTGGGCAACTGTCGATCTAATTAATGACAAGCTAAAAACTCATCAACTATTAGAAAAACATGGAGTTAAGCAACCTAAATTTTTAGCTCCAATCCTAAATGACACTCCGTCATTTGAGTCCGTAACCGAGAAGCTCGGTTTGCCTTTTGTAATTAAAGATACTCACGGACAGTGCGGCAGTAGTGTCTTTTTAATTTATAACGCCAACGACTATGAAAAAGCCATGAAAAAACTAACTGGCGCAGAAATCATACTTCAAGAATATATAGAGGAATCATCTGGTAAGGATTTACGGACTTATGTTATAGGCGACTACGTTGTGCCGATCGGTATGATTCGCAATAACGGCGATAGCTTCATCTCAAATGTAGCAGCTGGCGGCAAAATGACCAGAATTGATCTGACCCCCGAACAAAAATCAGAGTCCTTACAAATTGCCAAGATTTTAGGTGGCGAGATTATCTCAGTAGATTATCTGATCAAAAACGATGAGTTATACTTCTGTGAGGCAAATACTAATGCCAGCGCCATAGAATTTTACGACCTAGTCGCCGACCCTACTATGCTCTATATTAAGGAAATTTTAGAATAATATCATGGACTTAGCTAAAATCAAAAATAGCAACATTTATTTTCTCGGATGGCGCGAAACCGATATTTCGATTGATATTGACGGTAATATTCCCGACCCGACTTTCAAGGGTAGTTTTACTTGCTATGGTAGCGGTAAAAATGGCAATCGAGCTTACAATATTGAGAGTGGAAAGCAATTGAGCGACAACATCAAAGAATACGGTGAGCGCAATGACCGCTGGTATAGGGCTTGGTTTGGTAAAAAATGCGAAGAAGTCGCAAAGGATCCAAATACCCTATTTCTCCCCTACAATATCTATTTTTCAACGCTAATACCATCAAAACTCCAAAATCGTATCATTTGTCAAAATAATCCTGACATTGTGCAAACATTAAATAGTAAAATCATCTTCAAGGAGATGATTGATGGGACTATACCGCAAGCACCGTTTTTAGTGAGAAGTGGCGCCGAAATTTTACGAGATTTTGAGAACTATCAAAAAGAAGTTGTTGTGCAAACCGAGTTTGGTAGCAATGGCGACGGAACTTTTCTTTTAACTAAGAAAAATCTGCGCGACCAAGAATTTGTAAAAAATTTTCTCGATCACATAGAGATTGATGAAAATTACATCATATCGGATTTTATTAAAAATCGTTGCTCTGCTAGTTTTCAAATTCAGGTTACAAATACTGAAACCCTAATGTATTCGCCTGGTGTT
>JAISHL010000081.1 GCA_031262565.1 Candidatus Nomurabacteria bacterium
CGCGAAGACGGTTGAAGATGCATTGAGACAGAAAAATATTGCGGTGGGCGAATATGATATGATTGACCCGAAAATTGATGCCGAGCTGGCGGATTCGATGACGTTTGTGAATATTCGGCGGGCGCGAATGGTGTCGGTGGTTGATACTCATGAGGAGAAGCGGGTAATTACGGCGGCTGGGTCGGATTCGAGCATGGCGAGTGCGGCTGGTTTGGAATTATATCCAGAAGATATTGTAAAAAAGTCAACATCTAGCGGTGAAGATGCGGCGTTGGAGATGAAAATTACGCGCGCTAAGGTGGTGAATTTGAGTTTATATGGGCAGGAAATGACTTTGCGGACGCAGACAAAAACGGTGGAAGATTTATTGAAAGAGAAGAGAATTGAGCTGGCGCCAGATGACACAATGAACGTGGACGGCGAAATGGAGATTTTTAGCCAGATGTCGCTGAAAATTTATCGCAATGGCATCCAGACGATCTCGGCAACCGAGGAAATTCCGTTTGAAACGCAAGAAGTTCAAGATGATACAAAATATGTCGGTTATCGTGAAGTGCAGAACGCGGGCGCGAACGGCGTGAAGTCGGTAGTTTATGAGGTGAATATGCAGAACGGTGAGGAGGTTGCGCGGACGAAGATTAGTGAGGTTGTTGTTGAATCGCCTGTTGCGCAGGTTGAAATTGTTGGCACGAAACCGCGGTCTGTGCCGTGGACGGGTTCGGTTGATCGCGAGGCTTGGTTGCGCGAGGCGGGAATTGCGGAGTCGGACTGGGGCTATGTTCAGTATATTATTGAGCATGAGGGGAGTTGGTGTCCTGTGCGCTGGCAGAATGATCGCGGCTGTAATGATCATGGCACGGTTGCGCCGTCGCGACTTGGTTACGGTATGTTTCAGGCGACCCCTGGCACAAAAATGGCGAGCGCAGGTTCAGATTGGCTGACGAATCCAGTCACACAAATTCGTTGGGCAAATGGCTATGCGGTTGGGCGATATGGATCATGGGAGAAGGCGTATAATTTTAAGACGACAAAGGGTTGGTGGTAAAGACGGCTTGGCATGCTTTTTGTGATACAATTTAATGATGAAAAAGATGATTTTTGAACCAGAAATTCAGACCGATAAAAGCCTAGGGCAACATTTTTTGTTTGATCAGACTGTTTTGAGCTTGATTGTGGATTTTGCGGATGTTGAATCTGGTGATACGGTTTTGGAAATTGGTCCGGGGCTGGGGACGTTGACGGCGGTTTTGATTCAAAAGGCTGGCGCGGTGGTGGCGGTGGAGTTTGATAAGGATTTAGCGGAAAAGCTCAAATCGTCATTGTCGGATTTATTCCGACAATCCAAAGATAAACTGGATTACCCGAACGAGTCGGGTAATGACAAGATACAAGATAATTTACAAGTCATCAACGCGGATTTTCTGCAATTTGATCTGAACAATTTGCCGAAAAATTACAAAGTTGTGGCGAATATTCCGTATTACATCACGGCGAAAATCGTGCGAAAGTTGCTGACGGCGGAAAATAAGCCGAAATCCGTGACGTTATTGGTGCAAAAAGAAGTGGCGGAGCGTATCGCGGCGGACGCTGGCGACCTGTCGATTCTGGCGGTGTCGGCGCAGGTTTACGCGAAAGTTTCACTCGGACCGATCGTGGGGCGACAATTTTTCACTCCGCCACCAAAAGTTGATTCGCAAGTGGTCAAAATGGAACTTTACGAAAAAAGTTTGGTCGCCGATCTTGATGAAGCGGATTTTTTCCGAATTGTCAAAATGGGTTTTTCATCGCCACGCAAGAAAGTTTTGAAAAATTTGGCAGGCGGTTTGCATGTTGAGCCAGATAAAATCGCGACGATTTTTGCGAAGTTGAACATTTCTGAAAATGCGCGCGCCGAGGATATTACGATTGAAAATTGGCGCGAAATCGTGATAAATTTGAAGGAGGAAAATTTATGAACAATCAGCCACAAATTTTAATCACCAACCAATACGCCAACCCGCGAAAAGGGTTAATCTGCGGATTATTGGGCGTGAGTTTAGTGATCGCCATGACTACATTTGTAATGAGCATCGGCAAACTAAGCGAGGCGACAGGTCAGCCCGCCGCGAGCTTGGTGCTTATGGGATACTTTTTATTCTCCTCCTTGCCGATAGTCGCGATAATCACGGCGTTTTTCGTCGGGCTGAAGAGCAAATATAGAAGCGCAAACGTGATGCGGTTCATGGTGGCGCTCGGCGTTATCTTTATTCTATTTTCGTGTTTTTTGTTCCTCATGGGAGAGCTGGCATTGTCGCTGCCGTTGTTTATAGTAACTGATGCATGCGTTATGACTACTATCGTTTTGCTCGTGATCAACTTGTCGCGCATGAAGCGATTGACGTATTAAGATAATTATGATACTATATTAGACATGAGCGAGAGATATTGCAATACCAAGCATTGTAAAAATGCTAATAATAGTAAAAAATACAAGCGTCCTGATAAAAATGAGACTGAAAATGGCTATTGCGACAGGGCGAATAAAATTCTTTATTTTACTAAGGAGCTTGCTAAGACTGCAATGTATAACCAGTGGCAGTATAATCGAGAAGTTGGGCGTTTGCCGATACGAGTTTACAGATGTGATTTTTGCGGTGGTTGGCATTTGACGAGCAAATGCATGAGAGATGGTAAAAACGGCGACTAACTTTTATTTTGTATGTGTCGCACGGCTTTCGGCGTAACTTTTCGTCCGCGTGGCGTGCGCTCAATAAAGCCGATTTGTAAGAGATACGGCTCGTAAAAATCTTCAATCGTTGTCGCTTCGTCGCCAGTTAGCGCCGCGATTGTATTAAGCCCAACGGTGTGGTCGCCATAATTTTCATATATCGCCGTTAGCATCTGGCGATCGGCAGGGTCGAGTCCTAATTCGTCAATTTCCATCATCATCAAGGCTTTGTTAGTCAAATTGTCGTCAATAATCCCGTCACCATTCACGTCAGCAAAATCGCGAACACGTTTCAAGAGGCGATTGGCGATGCGTGGCGTTTGCCGAGAGCGTTCAGAGAGAGATTTTGCCGCTGTGTCGGAAATTTTCGTTTGCAAAATATTCGCCGAGCGAGTAATAATTTTTTGAATATCATCTGGACTATAAAATTCCAAGCGGTAGAGATGACCAAAACGATCGCGCAGAGGTGCCGCCAGACTGCCTGTTCGCGTTGTCGCCCCGATCACGGTGAACTTCGGCAAGTCCAAACGCACTGACCGCGCCGCAGGTCCTTTGCCAATCACAATATCCAACTTGAAATCCTCCATTGCGGAATATAAAATCTCCTCAACCGCGCGACTTAAACGATGGATTTCGTCAATGAAAAGCACGTCGCCATCGTTCAGATTCGTCAAAATAGACGCAAGATCGCCAGCTCGCTCAATCGCTGGGCCAGCGGTAACTCGCAGTCCAACGCCCATCTCATTCGCGATTACGCCAGCCATGGTGGTTTTGCCAAGTCCTGGTGGCCCATAAAGTAGAACGTGGTCGATCGGCTCGCCACGCTTTTTCGCCGCGTCAATCGCCAATTTTAAATTTTTCTTCAAACGCTCTTGTCCGATATATTCTGAAAAATGCGTCGGTCGCAGGGAAACTTCAACCTTAATTTCCTCGGGCGTCGGCTCGTCGGGCAGGGTCGGTTCAACTAATCTTTGAATTGCCATGTATATATTCTATCACGAAAATATGATACAATTAGTCTGGCGTTTCTAAAATGCCCCCATAGCTCAATGGATAGAGCTGAGGACTTCTAAGCCTATGATAGTTGTTCGATTCAACTTGGGGGTACCAAATTTTGCCGTCACGACTATATGTGTGGTAAAATTGAAATGCTGGGGGCGTAGCTCAGGGGTTAGAGCAGTCGGCTCATAACCGATTGGTCGTTGGTTCGATCCCAACCGCCCCCACCAGAAATTATTTTGAAAACTATTATTTTAATTGTTATATACGATATCAGGTATAACTTCGTCGATTACATTCCAAGTGTTTGGGTCGCTAACATTAAGCCCGAAGCCGATGCCGTGCTCTTTGCGATCTTTGAAATTATTAACGAAGATTCTATCGCCAGAGTAATCGCGCGTTATATTAAAACCGCCACCATATTCATCTAGATGATGTTCTTTATATTGATTAAATTGCTCGACGGCGCCGTTAATTTGCTCAAACATTGCTTTTTTCGACTCATCATCTGGCACAACAATAGAATTTTGAACGAAAGATTGATTTGCCTGTAAACCTAGAATAAATAATTTTTTATCTGCCATGGAAAGATCAACCCATCCAGCGTCAACATACCCGTCTTCGCGATTGCTAACGCCAAGATCATAACGTCCCAAATGAACAGAAATTGTATATTCATCGCCTGTCGCATTAGTTAAATATTCAAATTGATTTGGCATAGTAGCGACCATATCCCCGCCAATTGATTGAACTAAACCGTCTTCGTCTTTAATTGCCACGGAATTTATAATGTATGTGCCAGGCTTATTCACGGTATTATTTTCGCTAACTGTGCGATAATCGCTGCCAGCTTGTTCGTAGTCGGCACTTTCATAATAACGATCGCCCTCCGCCATTGTGTAGGTCATATGAAATAGCGACTGTTTATTCTCCAAACCTTTTTCATATTCTCTATCATCAACTGGCAGGCTTTCGATCGATGCAGACAATTCGCCTTGAAAAATATCTTCCTCGGAAAGCCCTTCGTCTAGGTATGGAATTGTGTCAGGTATGGAAGTGGCGGAATGAATTTTTCCGTCCGAGCCCAAATCTTGCAGGCGCTTATTTTTATTGTTGCATGATGCTGATGCAAATACGCCAATTGCTATTGAGGCAATAGTGGAAGCCACAATAGCGTTTCTAACAAATTTGTTATGTTTGGTGGCAGGTTTCTTAGAATTTTTCTTAGCTGATTTAGGTATAGCGTATTCAACAATCTCATATACATCAATTGGTTCGCCAGTATTAGCAATACAAGCGTCAATTTTCATACCTCTCTTTATTAACACGGTATTTTTCATACTATCTCTTAACTCCTTAAAACACTAACATTTAATATGTATTAAAGTTTAGCACAATACGTAAAAAATGTCAAGCATTATGCAATAAAAGGTTAAATATTGCGATCAAAAGCGCTATTTTGGTAAAAATGTGCCACTAAATGCCCAGCGAATATGACGCAATTGCCCATGCTAGCTCGTTGTCGGTTGCAAAGCTGTAACCTATGCCACGCTCGCCGTTATCTATGACGTTTTGGACGTAGATGCGGTCATTTTTGGCGCTACGGGTGAATTTTAAGCCGAGCTTTGCGAATGCTTCGGGGTCTTCGTTGGCGATATTCTCAATATCTTTCAACATGTCCGCTCTCGTGTAATTTTCTTTAACAAACTCGGCGCCGTCGGCAATTTTCTCCTCCAAAGATGCTTCGGACGACTCGTTTTGGTCTATTTGAAACGGCATTGTTTGATATTGTTGCAAGCTGGCGATAAACTTTTTGGTGTCCTCTG
>JAISHL010000012.1 GCA_031262565.1 Candidatus Nomurabacteria bacterium
CTTAATATCGCACAATCAGACTCTATCACGCCTTACCCTTTCTTTTTACAGCGTATACGCATTGGAATATCCCTCAAAGACAGCCTCCATGATCTTTCGCGGCTTCACGCAATCACCGATCGCGGCAGTTTCTGGGGTTATCCCGTAAAACGTCTCGACAAGCGCAGATTTGGAACGTAATCCGGTGCAAAGAATCACGGTATCAACTTCCTTTTCTATCGGTTGTTGATTCTTCTCGCACATTATAATACTGTGATCTTTGATTTCCATACAACGACTCTCCAAGCAAATCTCCAGCGCTGTAGCGATTTTTATTTTTTGACGCAACTTCGTCAATACCGTCAATAATATCACTGATTGTCTGGCTTACATATTGCTTAAGATCCATACCGTCGTTAGAGCTCATTTTATTCTCCTTTTAATGTGTTAGTAGTAATACGGGTCCTGTTTAGGTAATTAGCCGTTCGCATCGCCCGCGTCGTAATGTGATAAGAGTATAGCAAACTTAAATTAGTTTGTCAAGCTTTTTACTATTAGCATATTCCATTTTGTGGTTTTTGAATATATTAAGGGGTGACGTTTTTCTACATCTCCGTCCAGCTCGTCACAATCGCCTCAACAGTTTTTTTCGGATTCCAGATTTGCCAAGCGGTTTGACGAACAGCCAATTCCCCGCTCCATATACGAAGAGGCTGCGCGAAAGGTTGCGTTATCACCCGACCGCCATGCGCCACGAACAGATTTTCGCCATGCCACAGCGTCAACATGACGGGATAAGTCGTCGTAAATTTATGCAACGTTTCCGCGACTTGCTTAACGCCTTGGCTGAACATCACGACGCGCGGATAATACACGCTTTGAAAAATTTTCTGCAACTGATTCAGGCTGACGATCAAATGCGTCGCGCCCCGATTTAACAGATTTTCGCCAATATTTTTTACCAAATCAACCGCGTCGCGCGTGATCACGACTGGTGTTGTTTGATCTTGACTCAAAAAAGTTTCCGCCAGTGCCGCCGTTTCGGAATTTTGCCCACTGTCGCCAATAAAAAGCATTGCGTCCGCCCATTCTGCTACCGCATATAAATTCGGCAACGCTTCTTTTGACAATCCGCCGCTCGGATTTGACGGGGCAAAAAAACAATCATCATTTTTAATTGTCATTCCGAATTTATTTCGGAATCTAATAGATCCTGAAACAAGTTCAGGATGACGAGAAGGATTTTCAGTATTACAAACGACTTTTTTTAACACATCTGGCATGATTACGCGAACTTTACCAACACCAACCGTCAACGCCGTTTTATACGCCAACGCCACGCCTGCAAAACTGTGCGCATTTCCGCCAATAATCGCCAACCGCCCCGCAAAATCGCGATTCTCAGGCTTGCTCCACAGAATATCTGGGAATAACGGCTTGCCCGACTCTTGTTTTTGCCACCAACTTTCATTCATCGCCAAACTCCGAAACTTCGCTCAACTCGTATTTTTCAATCGTCCAATCGTCGTTAAAATAAAACTTGCCGACTAATTTTTCACCGCCAAGAACTCGCGGTAACCAAAATTTATCATCTGGCAACATTCGCTCAAACGGCAACCCATTTTTATTAAACCAACGCGGAGTTTTCGCCTCGATAGTCGACGTCGGCTCGCCTTTCCACTCGGTCGCCACAAAAACATGCACGCGCATTTCCTGCGGTTTTGGATCTTCGCCGTCGCCAGGGTTATAAAAAACCATCTCCGCCATTTTTTGAAACTTTGTCGGTGTCACGCCAATTTCTTCAATCGCCTCGCGGATCATGGTTGCTGTGATATTTTTGTCGCTCGGTTCCATTTTTCCGCCAACACCATTGACTTTGCCTGCGCCGATTTTACGACCTTTTTCAGCCAGCAAAATCTCGTCACCCTTAACCAAATATAACAACGTCGCTTCAATCATAAATCTCCTAGTTCTATACTCACGGGACAATGATCACTGCCCATTTGCGCAGGATAAATCGTCGCGTCGCGCAAATTTTCCCGCAATTTTTCATCAACCATAAAATAATCAATCCGCCAGCCGATATTCCGCGCGCGCGCATTCGCCCGCCATGTCCACCAAGTGTATTGATCTGGCTCGTCACCATGAATCGCCCGAAAACTGTCGATAAAACCATTGTTCAAATATTTTTGAAAACCAGCCCGCTCTTCGTTTGTGAAACCAGCGTTGCCGACATTTTGCTTCGGATTTGCAAGGTCAATTTCACGGTGCGCCACGTTCAAATCGCCACAAAAAATCACAGGTTTCGTTTCGCGCAATTTATTCAAATATTGCAAAAAAGCCGCGTCCCATTTTTCACGAATTTCCAATCGTTCCAACTCGCGTTTAACGTTCGGCGTGTAAACATTGACCAGAAAAAACTTCTCAAATTCCGCAGTTGTTACCCGCCCCTCGCGCGTCAAATCGCCGAATTGGTCGGTTAATTGATTATCTCCGTCATTTTTCACGCCCCGACCTCTACTTTTGTCATACTGTATGCCAATATTGTCATCCTGAACTTGTTTCAGGATCTCTAAATTACCATCACTAGACCCTGAAATGAATTCAGGGTGACATTTGATTATTTTCTTTACAAAAATCGCCGTCCCAGAATAGCCCGCGCGATCCGCATCATTCCAAAATTCTTCATAATCTGGCAGATCAATGTCAACCTGTCCGCGCTTCGCCTTAGTTTCCTGCATACACAGAATGTCAGGATTTTGCGCCGCCAAAAACTGCATAAAATCGCCTTTTTTAATATTCGCGCGCAGCCCGTTTACATTCCATGAAAAAATCTTCATGCAACAATTCTAGCATAATTTATTGCGGTTTAGCTATTTAACCACTGGAATTTCACTCAATTCTTGGCGAAGTTGTTCGAGCATTTCTTGCTGATTAAACCAGCCAACATGATTTTGATCAATAATGCCAAGCTTCATAGCTATTTCAAACTTATCGTAATCGCACTTTTTATATCTTCTATTATGTGGTTCCAGTGTGGCGCCCCATAATGGTCTACTTTTAAGATCTAGCGGGCAACCTTTTTCCGTCAATAGCGCGCAGCTTCCAAATGAATCTCTTTTTTTGTCATGTTGCATAATATCACCGAAAGTCTCGCGATTTTCCATATATTCTATACTTGGAGCCGCAACGGCAATGCCATAATTCTCGGTCGACAAACAAGCGATTCCAGCCATAATAGCCTTTCTCACGTCTTGCTGATCAACCTCATCATCGTCATTGTAAAAATCTATCGGAGCGTAACCACATGCACTATGCTTGCAACAATGTTCACCTTTGCATATACCACAAATATTGATACTGCGTTTTCCTTCTGTGATGCGCGTGCCAAACACGAGACTGTCGCGAAGTTTAGTCATTTCCTTTGATGCCATTATGACTCCTTATCTTATTTATTATATAATTATCCGCGATCCTATGAATTGCGGCAAAATTCTTTGGATGAACCCAACTAATATCTTCAGGCGTTAATCCGCGTGCAAATAATGCCTCAAAACCATAAAAACGACAATCGCCATTCGGAACAGCTTTAAATGATGCCCCGAAAAACGGGCGATCCTCGTCGCTAAAAGGGCAATTATTCGCAAATACACATGGCAAATCGCCACCTGTTTCATTTACGTAGATTTCACTACCACTACTTTTAGATATAGGAGAAGCCACCGCTAATTTATTGAGAGACATAAACCAAATAGCCGCCAAACCAAGATTTATTTTCTCCTGAATTTTCTTGGCACTTATTTGATCATTATCGTCATAAAAATCCAGTGGCGCATAACTGCATGGCGCGGTATCACAACAACGTTTTTGTCGAACGCAATTATTGCATGCATCGTGATTAACGCTGTCTTGCAATATTTCTTGCCTGATTCTCAAAATTCTCTCTGATGCCATATTATTGATTCTCCTTTTTGAACTCCCCTGCGAGATTACATAAAACATCTTGGTAGTTTTTCCAAGACAAATCATCAAACTCGAAACCACTAATCATATAAGCTAACTCTGGTGGTTGCGTGCAATGTTCCAATCCTCTCTCATCGGGCTGTAAAACCGCTGCATAAAACGGTCTATCTTCGACCGCTTTGATTAAGCAACCGTTGCTCTGTAATAGCGAACAAGGACCATCATCATCAACATCGCACACTTCGCCTATAAAACCACGATTTTTAACATGCTTTACGCTCGGCGCCACCACAAAATATCCGTCAATATCAAAAGCTAAACATGCCCTGCCAAGCAAAATAGCTCGCCTTAATATTTTGGAATCAAAATTACCTTTTTCGTTATAAAAATCCGCTGGCGCATAAGCACAAGACGCCTCTTTACAGCAAGCGCCACCACAAGCCGAACAAATCTCTGTATCCGCAGATTCAAGGCTCTGTCGTTTTTTCAAATATTCTCCTGATGCCATATCTTTTTATTATAGCATACTTTTGCAAATAAATCAAATTCCAGCCATTGTTTTGGTGACATATAGGCAATTTTCAATCAAATCTTGCGTATTAGCGATTTTTGCGACAGTCGATAACGGATTTGACATCATCACGCGCAAAAGTTTAATCGTCGGCGCATCAAATCGCCCATTTATATCAAAAATAAACACTTGTTCAACGGAGCTAAAATTATATCGAGCGTCCTCAACTAGCTTCATTCCATTATTATCGGTCACGGTATTCAGCTCATTGCCAAGCAGTTTCGCCAGACGCAAATAAAACCACGTTTCCGTCGTTTTGACATTGATTTTCGCATCATTAAGCCCTGTAAAAATATCAACTAATAGCTCGTAAAAATCTGGTTCATCAATCGTCTGACTTGCCTTCGCAACCTGTTTTATCGCTTCATAACCGAATTGTAATTTGTCATAATCGCTCATAATTTGGTCAAAAAACTTCTCCATTTTTGCGCCCGTCAAAGTCCACATGCCGCCAAGGTTATTCGCCCCACGCGCCAGCACGACTTCGCAAATCGCAAAAAGTTCAAGTCCGCCCGCCAGTCGCGATTTTTCTTTGCGAACACCGCGCGCCATCACTGCTAACTGCCCATTTTCAGGAGTTAAAATCGTCAAAATTCGATCAGCCTCGCCGTAATTGACGCGGCGTAGAATGATGACTGGTGTTCTAAGATTTTGTGACATATTATTGTTTAAGAAGACAACGAACCGAAAATCCATAAAAGCGAGCACTGAAATTATCGGGCTGAACCCCACTACCCTCTCTAAAGCTCGCAGCATAAGCAAAATATTCGTTTGGATAATGCGTTGATGACCATATATAGCCATAGCTTGACTGACCGTCAAATGTGCTATCCAAATAACCAGAGCGAACGCCACGGAATGCGCCACCAAAAACAGCCTGCCAATTTCTGTAGTCGTCCGCATCAGGATCGGCATTTTTCATGGCGGTGTCGAGTGTGACATATTCTCCATCCGCACCACCCGTTGGCATGCGCCAATTCGCTGGACAGATGTCTTGGGTAGCGTCAGTCGGCATAACTCCATATGCCGTGCATGTTGCTGGATCGTTCCCCGTCGCCGCACACCAGTTGTATAGATAGCCGTAAAAATCATCACGGTCGATAGCTTCGTTACTGGTGGTGGAGCCAGCTGTGCCAGAGCTATCGCCAGTAACTGGACCATGAACACCCGGCATAGTAGTATCACTGTATGGGTTTGAAATGGTTGGGATAGTAAAAGTATTATCGCCAGTAAGATTAGTGTTGGTGGATGTTAATGTAGTTGAAGCCCCGTCGCCATTAGCAGTAATAGAGGCTGCGTCGAGTTTCAAATTATTCAACATCCAACAATTCCCATCAGCGAGTTTGGCGACATTATAAAGTTGATTGTTGCGAGCGTCTGTTAATGTAACAACCGCCTCGTCATTGCGATCATCGCCCAGACCCGTATAATAATCGAGAGAAGCGCAATCGTCTTGCGTGAACGCCTGCATAGCGGTCGGTAAAATACGATTATTCTCCGCCTCTAATGTCAATTGTAGCGTGTATTTTCCCACGGCAATATCACTCGGCACGGTCACAATAATGGTAAAGTCGGTTTCATCTCCGTCGCTGGCAATTGCATTGGTTTTTTTGATTTGCATATCATCGAGATTTGTCAAATCAATCATGTTTTCCAAATCCATCGTTTCATCGGTATTGCCAAACATTTTAGCGGTCGCACTGCTCGGCAAAGTATTTTCACTCGTAGTCATGGTCATAGTATAACCAGTTGGATTATCGCTACTGACATTAGTGGTTAAAATCTCCGTCCCAGTAATAGATTCGGCGCCGTTTGTGTCAGCTTTGTCAATTGTAATAGTCGTCGGCTCAATAGATAGACATGCAGCGATTGACGGATTGCACTCAATCACATCCTCCGCCACGACATTATTTGTCGTCGGAATTAAACCAATCGCTGTCAGTAAAATCGCGCCGACGATCAAACCAACGCCCGATCGGCGATGCTTACTCTTGAATAAAATTATCGCCGCAATAACCATAACGATTATCGCAGTCACTAAAATAGCCACGATGGCGGGATGATTTACAGAACCATTCGTAACATGCGATACGGCATCAGTCAGGGCATCTCCAGTATTTGGAACTAATGGTGGCGTATCTACGGGCGGCGTCGGCAAAACTGCGGTGTCCACCACATTGACGTTAATATCGGTTAATACGCGCATTTCAGCCTCCACTTCTATTTATAGGAAAAGTATACAGCATAAACAGAATCGCGTCAAATAATTTTGCTAGTTACTCAACACATCGCAAGATCTCTTTTTTCAGCTCGCCCAGCTCAACCGTCGCCTTGTCTAAAACTTTTTTAACATTAAAAATCACCACGTCGCGCGGATCAATTCTTGGCGCCGACACAGACAAAATAATCGTTTTAATCTCGCGCGTGTCAACATAACTCTGCATTTCATTCAACAGCATAAACAGATTTTTTTCGCCCAAAACCGCGTCCGCCAACATCAAATCTGGTCGCCATTTGTCTAAAATCGCAAAAACTTTCTCTGGACTGCGACAAATCTTCACTTCAAAATCCGCTTGCAAAGTCGCTTTCAAGCTTTCCGCAAACCACTTATCATTTTCAAGCAATAAAATTTTAGGCATTTATAACTCCAACAAACTTAGTTGACGACTCGTTGGCAGATGCGCCGAAAAAATCATGCCGCCCGACGAGCGACGCTGAATCGACAATTTGCCATTCATCGCTGTCGTGAATTTTTGCGCAATCATTAGCCCCAAACTACTCGTGAGCGGGCGCGTCGACAACGGTGTTTTTATATGACCAAGCGAATTTTTCAGCTGGCGAAAATCTTTCAAACTAATTTGCGAGCCAGAGTCATAAACCGACAATACCGCCTCGTCATGCAAAATCTTCGCCGAAATCTCAACCTTTTTCCCGTCCGCGCAATGCAGCGCATTGTCAATCAATCCCGTCAGTAGCGCGTGCAATAATTCTCGGTTGCCGATAACAACGCGCGAAATTCGCTTCGAGCGAAACACAATTTCCGAGCCAATTTCCTGCCCCAGCGGTTTCATCTCGTTAATCGCTGTCAAACATAATCCTTTTAGTTGCACTGGTTCAAGCGAGAACATCGCACCTTCGAGTCGCGCCGCTTTTGTCAAGCTATCAGTCAAGCGTAAAGTTCGCTCCGCCGTCAACCGCATTTGCCGAATAACTTCCGTCGCCTGATTTTGCTTTTTTGCCAAATTCATCGTTTTTATATCTTCTTCAAGTTGAAAGGTTAGTTGTCGCAATAAAACCAGCGGCGATTTCAGCTCGTCAGCCACCGCCACCAGCGACGGCGCAGCGTCAAGAGTCAGCTCGCCCCCGCTCGTTTTCGCCAACCTGCCCTCCACATCATTCATACATTCAATTATATCAAATTTCAAAAATTCATGTCGCTTATGGT